>JACQBY010000139.1 GCA_016201875.1 Nitrospirota bacterium | reverse complement strand
CGTCAAACTTCACCCTCACCTCTTTTTGACCCTCACCCGATTTGACCCTGACGCAATCTCCCGCATTGACGCCCACTTTCTTTCCATCTTCGGGGTTCATCAAAAGGAACGTCTCGGGATAGAGTTTATTTAACCCCGCCGCATGCGTCGAGAGTTTCCCCGAGTGATAGAGAACCGGCCGGATCATCAAGGTCCAGGCGCCTGCGGCTTCTGGAGCCAGTTTGCTTAGGTCATACCGGTTTTTAACTGTCTGCCCCGCTTTTTCGTCAAAATAACGTTTCTGTTCCGTTTGAATGGCCGTTCTCTGGGCCGGGCCGATCGGAAGGTCGCGGTAATAGTCGGGGATAATCTTTTTGATTTCCCGCCGGATCGCATTCACATTTTCATATTCAAGCCGGAAACCTCCCCGGGTGGAGAGTTTTGAAATAATCTCCCAGTCGGCAAGGCTTTCACCCGATTCGTTTAAAGCTTTCCGGACTCTCTGGACTCTCCCCTCCATGCTGGTATAGGTCCCCTCTTTTTCGGCAAAACTGCAGGCCGGGAGAACAAGGTCGGCCATTTCCGCCGTGGCGTTCATAAAGAGGTCCTGGCAGATTAAAAACTCCAGTTTTGAAAATGCCTCTCTCGCCTTCAATGAGCGGGGAAGCGATTCCAGAGGGTTCTCGCCGATGATGTAAAGCATTTTAATCTCTCCCCGGTCAATTTTTTTAATCAATTCGGGAAGGCTGGCCCCTTTCTGGAAAACAGGGGTCCCATGCCAGAGAGTAGAATATAATCCTTTTGCGGCGGGGTCGTTCACATCCATGACCCCGGGGAGATATTCGGGGACCCCTCCCATTTCAACCGCTCCCATTTCGTTATTTTCATAGCAGAGGGGATTGATTCCCGACCCCTCCTGATCGAGCTTTCCGGAAACCCAGGCGAGATCGATTAAATTTTTGACATGGTCATATCCATTTTTAACGGCAGTAACGCCGGGGCCGAAGAGGATCACGCCGGGGCCGGCATTGTAAAGCCACTCTCCCGCCTGCTTCAGCGCCGACTCGCCGATTCCGGTGATCTGTTCGATCTTCTGGAACGAGATGGCATCCGTTGCCGTTTTGAGCTGGCGGCCATAAGGGTGGGCGGCAGAAGGATTTCCCTCGATCTGTAAAACCGATTTGATCAATCCGACGGCCACGATCCCTTCGGCCCCGGGACGGACCTGAAGATGGCGGGAGGCCAGTTGGGCCATCTGCGTCTTGACCGGATCGACCACGATCAGCTTCGCCCCTCCCTTTCTGACCGCTTTCTTCACAGAGAGAGCCGAAACGGGGTTCGTTTCACTCATATCAGAGCCGATCAGGAGGATCACCTTTGCTTTTGCGATCTCTTCGTAACTGTTCAGCATCCGGCTATAGCCAAAAGCTTCTTTGAACGCCCTGACCGAATGGATATGGCCGTAACGGGCGGTGCTGTCGATATGGGGGGTGCCAATTCCGAGCCGGAGCCACTTCTGAAAAAGATAGATGTCTTCATTGGTACACCGGGCCGAAATGAGCCCCGCGATCGACTCGCTTCCATGTTTGGATTTGATGTCGTTGATTTTTTTCGCGGCCAGGTCGAGCGCTTCATCCCATAAAAGGGGAACCAGTTTTTTCTCAACCTTAACAAGCGGGGAGGACAATCTTTCTTTATGATCAATATAATGATAGCCGTAAAAACCTTTTGCGCAGAGGTTCCCTTCGTTCCTCCCGACCCCCCATTCGGAGGTAACCCTCATCACTGCTTTGTCGAAAGTTTCAAGGGTGATCTGGCAGCCGTCCGCGCAATGCTGGCAGACGGTTTCTGTCTTTTTCAATTCCCAGGGGCGGAACTGATACATGGAAACCCGGTTGGTCAGGGCCCCGACGGGGCAGATCTGGACGCACCCGCCGCAAAAGACGCAGTCAAGCTCCTTCCGGCCAAAGGCGGCAATTTCCGAATTCCCTCCCCGTTCGATCGAACCGAGGGCCCTGACCTCCATCACTTCATCGCAATACCTGACGCAGCGGAGGCACGACACGCACCGGTTCATCTCTTTTTCGATAAAACCGCCGAAATACTCTTTTTTGAAGACCCGTTTTTCTTCCGTATAACGCCCCGTCTTGCTGTATTCGTGGCTTAAATCCTGAAGGTGACATTCCCCCCCTTTGTCGCATATCGGACAGTCAAGCGGATGGTTCGAAAGGATAAACTCGATCACCCCGTTTCTTGCCTTGAGGACGTTCGGCGAATGAGTCTGGACGACCATCCCTTCGGCCACCGGCATGCTGCAGGAGGTTTGAAGCTTCGGGTTCTTTTCTATCTCGACCAGGCACATCCGGCAATTGGCATCGGGGTCGAGCTGGGGATGGTAGCAAAAGTGGGGGACTTCGATCCCCGCTTTTTTCGCCGCGGCGATCAGGTAGGTTCCTTCCTCTACCTGGACATCCTGCCCGTTAATTTTTAAAGAAATCATTTTTTTTGCCTGGCTGTTTGTCGACATTTTTTCCTGCGTTCCCTTATCCCGGGAACCCTATGGTTGCAAGCCTTTCAGACCTGTGAATCGGGCATTTTTTCTCACGGATATGATACTCATATTCATTCCTGAAATATTTGATCGTCCCGAGAATCGGGGCCACTTCGGCCTCTCCGAACGCGCAGACCGTTTTTCCGGCGATATTCCCGCAAAGGTCGGCCAGGAGGCCGAGGTCTTCCATTTTCCCTTCGCCATGCTCGATCCGGTGGACAATCTTATAGAGCCAGGGGGCCCCTTCGCGGCAGGGGGTGCATTTTCCGCACGACTCATGGGCAAAAAAATGCATCAGATTCAGGGTTGCCCAGACCATGCAGGTCTCTTCGTCCATGACCGTTACCGCGCCGGAACCGAGCATCGATCCGGCGGCCGCCACCGCTTCGAAATCGAGTTTGACATCGAGATGCTCTTCGGTAAACACCATGGCGGAAGCGCCGCCCGGAATAATCGCCTTGAGCTTTTTATCGTTGAGCATCCCTCCCCCCAGGTCAAAAATCAGATGCCGGAAGGTTTCTCCCAGGGGGACTTCGTAATTTCCCGGTTTTTTAACATGCCCGCTCAATGAAAATAATCTTGTGCCGGTGCTTTTTCCCACGCCGATCCCCGCATACCATTCCCCGCCATGTGTCACAATATGGGGAATATTGCTCAGGGTTTCAACATTGTTAATTACCGTCGGTTTTCCATAAAGGCCGTAGTTTGCCGGAAAGGGGGGTTTAAACCTCGGCTTTCCCCGTTTTCCCTCCAGCGACTCCAGGAGGGCGGTCTCTTCTCCGCAAATATAGGCCCCCGCCCCCCGGTGGACATAAATCTCTATATCAAAACCGCTGTTTAAAATATTTTTTCCGAGAAACCCTTTGGCTTTGGCCTCCGAGATCGCTTTTTCAAGGACCCGGGTGGCATGAACCAGTTCCCCCCGGATATAGATATAGGCGGTATGGGCGCCGATGGCGTAACAGGAAATAATCATCCCCTCGATCAGCTGATGGGGGTCTTTTTCCATTAACTGCCGGTCTTTAAACGTCCCCGGCTCCCCTTCGTCGGCATTGCAGCAGAGATATTTGATCAGGTTGGGGGTTTTTGGAATAAAACTCCATTTGGTCCCGGTGGGGAACCCCGCGCCCCCCCGCCCTCTCAGCCCTGATTTTTTGACCATTTCAATCAGCTGATCGGGTTGGATCTCTTTTAACGTTTTTTCGAGCGCTTGATATCCCCCCGCCTCTAAATAAGAGGAGATTTTGGGGGTATAGCCAGGTGAAGACATATTCTTAAACAGAATGAGTTCCATCTATTTTGCCTTTTGTCTTAACTCTTCTAAAATTTTATCGACTTTATTTTTATTCAGATTCTCGTAATAATCCTCATTAATCTGCATCATTGGCGCGGTCCCGCAGGAGGCGAGGCATTCCACCTCGGTAAGGGTAAAGAGGCGGTCGGGAGTGGTCTCCCCGCATCCGATTCCCAGTTTTTCCTCAAGATAAGAGACCAGTTTTTCGGCCCCCATCAAGGCGCAGGGAAGGGTCCGGCAGACCTGGATATGATATTTCCCCACCGGGTTCCGGTTATACATCGTATAAAAGGTCACCACTTCGTAAACCTGGAGGGGAGAGATCTCGAGGATTTCCGCGACCTCTGTCATCAACGCTTCGGTCAGATGGCCGTTATTCTCATATTGAACGATATGAAGGACCGGTAAAAGGGCCGACCGTTTTTGATCCTCCGGATAGCGGCTGACCGTCTCGCCGATCTGTTTTTTTGCCGTCTCGGATATCATTTATCTATCGCACTCTCCCATGACAATATCGTACGTCCCGAAGATCGTAATAATGTCGGAAATCATATAGCCCCGGGCCATATAATCAAAAGCCCCCATATGGATAAAAGAAGGGGGACGGATTTTGAGCCGGTAAGGCCTGTTCCCCCCGGTGCTGTAAATATAAAAACCGAGCTCTCCTTTCGGAACTTCTGTCCCGCAATAAACCTCTCCTTTGGGAGCGTCAAACCCTTTTGAGGCGACAAGAAAATGATGGATCAGACTCTCCATATCGGCCATGACCAGATCTTTTTGAGGAAGGACCACCATCGGATGGTCTGCCAGAAAAGGCCCGGAGGGAATTTTTTCAAGGATCTGTTCGATCATCCGGGCAGATTGAGTCATCTCCAGGACCCTGATCCAGTACCGGTCGTAGGTGTCGCCGTTCTTCCCCAGCGGGACTTCCCAGTCGAGCCGGTCATAGACGCCGTACGGCTCCGCTTTTCTGATGTCGTAATTGACCCCCGAACCCCGCAGGGTTGGGCCGGTCAATCCAAAATTAACGGCATCTTCTCCCGAAATGACGGCGACATCTTTTGTCCGGGCCAGCCAGATCCGGTTTGTTTCCAGAAGCGTATTATACTCTTTTATCTTTTTAGGAAATTCTTTAATGAACTTTTTAAGCCGGTCGATAATTTTGGGCGTCAGGTCGCGGTCAAGCCCCCCGACCCGGTAATAGGTCATGGTTAAACGGGCGCCGCATAACTCCTCGAACATATCGAGGATCTCTTCCCGTTCACGGAAGGTAAAGAAAAAAACGGTCATGGCGCCGACATCCAGCGCCTGCGTGCCGAGCCAGAAGAGATGGCCGGAAATTCTCATCATCTCCGCCACGAGGGTTCGGATATATTCCGCCCGCTCCGGGACCTGAAGCCGCAGAAGCTTTTCAACGGAACGGACAAAAGCGTAATTGTTGGTCATGGAGCAGACATAATCGAGCCGGTCGGTCAGGGGAATAATCTGGTTGTAGGTTTCCAGTTCGGCCAGTTTTTCGACCCCCCGGTGAAGATACCCCAGGTCGGGCGTTGCTTTCACAATCCGCTCCCCCTCAAGGTCGAGAACGACCCGGAGCACGCCATGCGTGCTCGGATGCTGGGGCCCCATGTTAAGCAGAAACTCTTCACGGCGGAGAATCGGCTTGACTTCGTGAGGGGTCGGGGCTTCACCCCCGCCGACGGCGACCTGCTTCGAGATGTTGTCACCCTTCATCGTCATCTTATACGGCCTTTTTCAGCAACTTTACGTGTTGGGGAGGAACTCAAACGTGCTCCTCCATCCTCTCCCCTCCGTCGGAAAGTCCTTCCGCAGAGGATGCCCGTCAAAATCTTCCGGCATCATGATCCGCCTTAAATCGGGGTGGTTGTTGAACCGGATTCCCATCATGTCGTAGACTTCACGCTCCATGAAGTTTGCCCCTTTCCAGACCGGGGTGACCGAGTCGATCGCACATGCTTCTTCGGAGACTCTGGCTTTCACCCGGATCCGGTGGTTTTTTGGAATAGAATAAAACTGGTAAAAAACTTCAAACCGCTCTTCATCTTCGGGAAAATCGAGCGAGCCGATATCAGTAATATGGTCAAACCTCATCCCGGGATCGTCATGCAAAAAACGGCATAACGGGAGAATCCCCCCTTTTTCAATAAAGAGGGTCAGTTCGCCAAACTCGATTTTCGTGTTGATGACGATTTGCGGAAAGGCTTCTTGAATGATCTTCGGTTCCGGATACAACCTTGCCCCTTATCAATGGCCAGGACTTTTAATCGGCGTTCCATTAAAAAGCCTGCCTTGTCAATCGCGTTTAACGCGTAAAAACTTTTTCCTGCATGATTTTTTCCTGCAGTTTTAAGATCCCGTCAAAAAGAGCCTCCGGCCTGGGAGGGCACCCGGGAACATAAACATCGACAGGAATGATTTGATCGACGCCCTGAACCACGCTGTAACTGTTATAAATGTTTCCTGACGTGGCACAAGATCCCATTGAAATCACATACCGGGGTTCCGGCATTTGATCGTAAATCCTTCGTATGACCGGCGCCATTTTCCGGCAGACGGTTCCGGCGACAATCATTAAATCAGACTGGCGGGGAGTGGCCCTGAAAACGCCGGCTCCGTAGCGGTCCATGTCATACCGGGACGAAACGGAGGCGATCATTTCAATGGCGCAGCAGGCCAGTCCGAACGTCATCGGCCATAAAGAAGATTTTCTGGCCCAGTTCACCACAAAGTCCAGCCGCGCGGTGATGATATTGGTTTCAAACTGCCGGTCCATTAATCCCATTCCAACGCTCCTTTTTTCCAGGCGTAAAAATATCCCACCAGCAAGATCGCCACAAAAATAACCATCTCAATTAAACTGAGGATCCCGATTTTTTTTAAGACCACCGCCCACGGGAAAAAGAAAATCGTCTCAACATCAAAAATAACAAACAGCATGGCAATGACATAATAACGGAAAGGAAAAGAGATTCTGGCATTGGAAAAGGGTTCGGAACCGCTTTCATAAGGGAGGAGTTTTTCTTTATAAGGGGCGCTCGGTCTGACGAGGATGCCGGCCAAAAGGCTGACCCCTCCAAAGGCGATGGCGACGAAAATAAAAATCAAAATAGGCAAATACTGATCGGGTAAAAAATTTTCCGGCATATTTAAACCTCGCCCTTATTTTAGAGACAGGAAAAAAATCCTATTAAAACCTGTCAACAATGTCAAGTAAAATTACGGAAAAGAAGATTTTATCGAAAATTTCAAACCGTCCAGCGCCGCCGTTCCGACCCCTTTCTGCTGAATGAACACCTTAAAAACCGCCCCGAGCCCCTCAGGGTGAATGAGATGTTTCATCGCCCGGAACTCAGGGTCTCCCGGCGGATCGCCGACCGTCCGGAGATGCCGCTCCATCTCGCCAAGGATCCCCAACCCGATTAAAAATTGGGCCTGGTCGGCAAGCCCCAGAGGCAAAAGGTTTTCTTCAAGGCCGGCCTGATGAAGGGCCGAAAAATTAATATGAGCGGTCATATCCTGCTCCCCGATCCATTGATAGGGGTCGGTCCCGGCCTGATGGTTCCGGTAACACAACAGGGTCCCTTTTTTTCTTTTAATCGAGTGGATCTCATCCGCAAGGTACCCGTAGTCAATGGTTAAGACAAACCCTTTTTTTAATTTTCGACCCGCCTCCTTCAGCCATGAAAGGGCATTCAGGTTCACTTCTGCCTCCTGACCGTCGACCCGGTTAACCGGAAAGGCTTTAAAATAAAGTTCTATTTCAGGAGAGAGGGGGAAAAGGATTTCGACAAACTGTCCATCTGTCATATTCAGGGACCCGTGCGGGTTCACTTCGTGAACTCCTCCGATGCCCCCGAACCCCGCGCTTCGCACTGGCACAGCCAGTTGCTTCGCTTTAAAATCGACATGGATTTCGAGAAGTTTCCCATCCTTCCAGACGACCCGATGGACCGGAAAGGCATCCATCAATTCATTGGAAAAGATACACCCTTCGATCGGGGGGAGCTCTTTTAAGGAACCGGCCCATCTGATTTTCTGATAAAATTCGGGCGCCGATAGAAAAAGCGCCTTCTGTCTCTCGATCAGGGCAGGCGATCTCTCGACCATATAATAGGTTAATCGATGAAACAATTCCGGTTCGTTTTTTTGAAGCGTCCGGAGAAGCTGCGAAGCCATCTGTCCGTTTCCCGGACCTCCTTCGACCAGATCAAAGCGGGATGAATCTTGAAGGATTCCGGCCATCTGGGCCAGCTGCCTTCCGACCATCTGGCTGAACAGGGGATGGACATCGGGGCTGGTGTAAAAATCTCCTCCGGCCCCGAACGGCTCCCCCGGAGAGGAATAATAACCCTCTTCAGGCTCATAAAGAGCCATTTCCATAAAGGTTTTGAATGAAATGGGCCCCTCTCTGGAAATTTTTGCCGTTATCTTTTGAATCAGGGACCGGTTGCCGGAAATCATTTTGTTTTATTATTTGAATAAAAAATGGTATTTTGCTCCATCATGAGATGGACTTCCATACGATCTGGTCATCATCATAATACGCCGCTTAAAACAGTTTTTCCTCTTTTGTTCCTCTTTTTATTTTTGCCGGATGAAAACCGCCTCTATGCCGCCGGTTTTAACCGTGCCGCCGATCCTCTGCCGATCAAATACGATATTCATGCCTCTCTGGAAACCCCGGGAAACGGATCCCCAATCATTCAAGGGCGTCTTGACGTTTCTTTTACCAACCCTTCGTCAGAACCCCTGGCCGAGGTCCCCTTTATGCTTTACCCGAACCGGTATCTGACCCCCCCCGCATCGCTTCCCGACGCAATCTTTAAAAGGTCCTTTCCCAAACCTTTTTTGCCGGGTCAAATGGAGATCTCGCAGGCGTTCGATTCAGATAAGCGCCGGCTTGACATCCGGTGTCCCGACGCCGGGCTGGGAAAAAATGTCATCTGCCGGGTCGTTTTAAAAGAACCTCTTTCTCCCGGCCAATTTACCACGCTGACGCTTGACTTTACAACGATCATTCCGGAGAGGCTGGGAGCCTTTGGCTATTTTAAATCGGTTATCACCCTCGAAGGGGGATGGCACCCCTATCTTCCCGATTTTGCGGAAAACGCCTGGCAGGTTAAAAGAGCCCCTCCCAGGGCGGATTTCAGCGTCGACATCCGCTACCCTGTGGAATATGAATTAAACCATTCGGGGGATCTGATGACCAAAACCCTTTTTAACGACTATAAATTTTCGAATTTCGTTTCAAAAGAGAGCGAATTCATCTCTCTGATCTTTTCGACCCGGTATACCGACATGATCGCCGTTTCATCGTCGCATATCATCTACTACTCTTATTTTAAAAAAGATAAATCTTATGCAAAAAAGGTAGTTAAAACAGCCGATCAGGCCCTGGAATTTTTTGAAAAAGAGTATGGCCCGGCCAAAATTACCATTTTAAGGCTGGCGGAAGCTTTTCTTTATGAAGATTTATATTCAGAGGGAGAAGGGATCGTTCTCGTCAGCCATGTCACATACAAAATCCTCCCCCCGCTTAAAACCTACCATGAGGCCAGGCTTCTCCATGGCATCTATGCCCATCTCTGGAGATCTCAAATCCCCTGGGCGGAAGACTGGGTCATCGAAATGCTGTCGGATTTTACCAGCCAGGCATTCCTTTTTAAGAAACTCCATCACTCTCTCGAAGGGGTCGATCGATTTTTAAAACCCTTTGCCTTCATTCCGATTGTGGATGAAATTCTTTATACCCCCAATCCGGCCTTTAGAGAGGTTTTCTTGCAAGAGGGGAAACCTTTTCCCTTCAGGGAGCGGGTACGCCTTTATAATACCCCCCGGATCGAAGGGGCCGGGATTCTTTTCAAACTCCAAAACCTGCTGGGGAGAGAAAAGGCGCTCGAAATTATCGAGGATTATCTGAAGAGGGTCCAAAATAATGAACATCCGGCTTTTATTGAATTAAGCGAATCGCTCGCTCATCAGGACCTCGGATGGTTTTACCGGCAGTGGCTGAATACCTACCCGGAGCCCGACTACGGCATCGAGTCGGTTCAGGACGATTTTACCGGCAGTATTCATCAGACGACGGTGTCTATCCGTCAAAAAGGGGAGGGGGTAGAGCCTTTGACCGTCAGAGCGACTTTAACAAATAATTCCCTTATTGACACAACCCGGCAGGCCGGCGAACCGGATGAAACCTTTACATTTAAAAGCCCCTATCCGGCCAAAGTGATCGAACTCGACCCCAACCGCCTGACCAACGATCCTGACCGGTTTAACAACCGGGAACCTCATCAATGGAAATTCCTGCTCGACAAGGTCAGCGGGGCCTTTGATCTTCAAACCCATACCCCTCACCTGGAATTCGGCGGATCATTTAAAAGAATGTATGACAATAACAATACTTTTAGTTTGTATTATTACAGGGTTGAAGATACGAGAGGTTTCCGGGGGGATTTCCATCATTATTTTCCCAACACAGACGGAGAACATGGGATTACCCAGAACGCGGGAGGGAATTTCAAGGGGGAAACCGTCTCCATCCCGGGGCAGGAAGATGAAACCAGGGGGAGCATGGGGCTCTCCTATCAGATCGGTTATCTCGCCTACAGCATGACCTTTGAATATAACCAGCAGTTTACCGGGCCCGAGCATCCCTTTAACGGCCGGGTTTTTTTTGACGCCTTAAACGAGGTCCGCCGCTGGTCCCCTTACCATGCGCTCTTATTTAAAACCCGGCTGGCGGAATCGAGCGGGCCTTTATCTTCACCGTTCCCGGCGGGAGCGGGATCGGGGCTCCGCGGTTACACGGCAACGGCTCTCTCCGGATCGACGATGAGCGTTTTCTCCCTGGACTATGTCTTTCCTCTTTACTACGACCTGGATCAGAACCTGTTCGGGCTTTCCCTCTTCCATACCCTTCAGGGGGAGCTCTTTCTCGACACGGGAAACGCTTCGGAAGAGCGAAACCTTTTTTTATTTCATCAATACAAATCTGATTTTGGAGGGGGGGTCAATCTGGAGTTTGATCTCTTTGGCGCTTATCCAACCAGCATGGCGGTCAAACTGGCCTATCCTATCAATGCGCTCATTCCGGGCGAGAGAATGATCCATTATTACCTCGATTTCGGAATACACTTTTAAAGGTTTCGTAAAAAGTCTGAAAAAGCTGTTTTCTGTCATTCCCGTGCAAACGGGAATCCAGTTTTCTCAAGTATTTATGTATTTTCTAGATTCCCGCTTTCGCGGGAATGACGACTTCTTACGAGATCATCATTTTTAGGTTTTTTTAAAAGAGCCTCTTTCGGCAATTTCTCCCGAAACAAAAATCCGGTCCCTTCCCGAATTTTTGGCGATATACATGGCATGATCGGCGGCCTTGAGAAGGTCTTCTTTGGTTTTGGCATGAACGGGAAAACCGGCAATTCCAAAACTAACCGTTAATTTGATTTTCAACCCTTTTTTCTTTAAGAATTTGAATTCCCGGATATGTTTCTGAAGGCGCTTGACGATATGATGGGTGGTTTCGACGCTTGTTTCTGGAAGAACAACGACAAACTCATCCCCCCCGTACCGG
>JACQBY010000024.1 GCA_016201875.1 Nitrospirota bacterium | reverse complement strand
GACCGGTTAATTGACATCTGGGCCGATATCCGGGCGGGAATCTCTCCTGATGAAAACATTTATATCCGGAGAGAAAAAAAAGAGCGAAAAATTTCCGCGGCTTTTCTCATTGATCTGAGCGGGTCGACCCGCCAGCAGATCGCCCAAACGGAAAAAAGGATCATCGATATTGAAAAAGAGGGCCTGCTTCTGATGATCGAAGCCTTGAATTCGATCGGCGACGAATATGGGTTATTTGGTTTTTCAGGCCAATCCCGGAATCAGGTAGAGTTCTATACGATCAAAGGGTTTGATGAAAAGGGGGGATCTTCTCTCGATCAACGGATAGGAGCGCTTGAACCGCTGAAACAAAACCGGGACGGCACCGCTATCCGGCATCTGATCCGGAAACTGGCCGTCCGGGAATCGAAAATTAAACTGCTGATTATCCTGAGCGACGGAAAACCGCTCGATGATGATTATCAGGAAATGTATGCCCTTGAAGATACTAAAATGGCTTTAAGGGAGGCAAAAAACAAGGGAATTCACCCCTTTTGCATCACGGTCGATAAACAGGCCAATGAATATATCCGAAAGATGTATCAGGATGTCAATTATACATTCATCTCGGATATTCAAACTCTGCCATACAAACTTCCCCAGATTTATAAAAAACTGACCACATAAAAGATTGTGTCTTTTGTATCTACAAATAACAAAAGATTTGACCCCTTTCTTGACCCCTTTCTTAGTCCATTCACATTTTAAATTCTTATTTTAAAAAGGTTTCCATGACCTGTTTTATTAATTTTTCCTCAAAGGGCTTTAAAATGTAATGTTTGGCTCCCTCTTTCAGACAGGTCATCACCGTTTCCTGAGAAGAGACAGAACTCACCATAACAGCCCTGACCTCCGGATCGACTTTTTTTAAAAGCCTTAAACAGTCCAACCCTCCCATTTGAGGCATAATCATATCAATCAACACAACGTCCGGTTTTAATTCCTTATATTTCGTAATCGCCATCAAACCGTTTTCAGCCATACCCACAACTTCAAAACTTAAATCTTCCAGAATTTTCTTGAGGCTGATTCTTAAAAAATTCGAGTCGTCTACAATCAGTACTCTTTTTTTAGTCATTTCCTGAAATTTCTCCTAACAATCATCTTACAATTACCAGAGATCGATTTTTAAATCAGCTCGGACCGGGTTGACCGCAGAATCTCTTCTGTCGTTGTCAACCCTGCAAATATTTTTTTGATTCCGTCATACCTCATATCGGTAAAACCATTATGGATTGCAAGCTGTTTCATCGATTCAAGGGACCCCCGCTCGATAATCATTTCCCGAATCGGCTCGTCGATCAGGAGGACTTCATGAATTCCAGCCCTCCCTTTATAGCCTTTGAATTTACACTGAACACATCCCTTTCCTTTAAAAAATACGACATCTGAGGCTTCCAATTCGACTAAATCCAACCGGACCAGCTCTGCCGGTTTAGGCTTATACGGTTCTTTGCAATTCTGACAAATTGTTCTAACCAGACGTTGAGCAACCACCCCTAATAACGAAGGGGCCAGCAGAAAAGGTTCAATTCCCATGTCGACAAGACGGGTAATCGACGACAGGGCGTCATTGGTATGAAGCGTGCTGAAGACAAGATGGCCTGTTAAAGCGGACTCCGTTGCGATCTCCCCGGTCACATGGTCACGAATTTCACCGATCATAATGACGTCCGGATCTTGCCTCAAAATGGACCGCAATGCGTTTGCAAAGGATAAATCCTTTTTAAGATTTACCTGAACCTGGTTTACCAGAGGCAATTGATATTCCACCGGATCTTCAACCGTAATGATATTCTTTTCGATAGACCGAATCTTATTAAGGATGGCGTATAAGGTGGTGCTTTTTCCACTTCCGGTCGGCCCCGTCACCAGTATAATTCCGTGAGGCTGGAAGATGATCTTTGACAACCGGTTATAATTTTCCACTGAAAGATCAAGTTCATCCAGGCTGATTTGAATCCTGGATCTATCCAATAGACGAAGAACGATTTTTTCCCCATAATAGGTCGGCAGAGATGATATTCTTAAGTCAATTTCTTTATTTTGATGAATAAATTGAATTCTGCCATCCTGAGGCTTTTGCCTTTCAGAAATATCGAGATTAGACAAAATCTTAATTCGGGAAACAATGGCTGGATGGAGGTTCATCACAAAAGAGCCCTGTTCTCTGAGCAATCCGTCAATTCTGTACCTGATCATTAATTTCGTCTCGGACGGCTCAATATGGATATCGCTGGCGCCCTCTTCAATCGCTTCTTTTAAAACTTTATCCACAATATTGATAATCGGTATTTCTTTACCGGCTTTTATTAATCTTTCAACAAAACCCGCGCCCCCTTCATTCCAGTTAAATTCACGAAAGTCCTGCTGAATCGAAACCGACCTGGGGCCTTCCGTATAATTTAATTCGATAAACTTTTGCAGTTGAGACCGCAAAGCCAAAACCGGCTGAACTTTATACCGGTTTTCAATGGACAGGGCGGCTAAAACATCCAGATGAGTCGGATCAGCTATAGCAATGGTCAATTCTTTTTCAACTGAAAACAGGGGTAAGAAAAAAAATTTTCTGGCAACACTTTCCGGTATGATTTTGGTTAATTCCTTGGAGATATTAATTTCTTCCAAATCCACAACAGCCAGATTAAACTGGATACCTAAAGCTTCGGTAATATTTCTTTCAGATACATACCCTAATTCCACCAAAAAAGATCCGATGGGCTTGGAATCAGGGCCTCTTTTGGTCTGTTCCTCCAGTGCATTATTTAAATCGGTCTCGGAAATTAATTTTTTATCAATTAATATTTTCCCCAGTTTTTGTTCAATCACTCTCGTCACTTTCATGAATTTTCTTTCTTATTCGCCCCTTCATGAATCAAGCGCTCGATGTCATCTTGATTGATCTGCTTTTTCTCTCCTTTTCCCGATTTATTTTTTTCATTTGACCCTTTCTGAATATTAAGAAGTTCCTGCATCGCCTGGCTTGAAAAGGGAGAATTTCTCTTATTAGAAGGGGAAACAAAAACCGGCGGAGAACCGATAGAAGAGTCAGTGGAAGGAGCAGAGGAAGAGATTTGGGATGAAAAAGACAATCCGCATCCTCCACAATAAAGTTCCCCTGAAAAATTGATAAAATGACACCGGTCACAGGAAAAGGTCATTTTAGAACCACACTGATTACAAAAGAACCGAATTTCTCTATTGGGTGCACTGCATTTTGCGCAAGTGATCATAAGATTGAAGGTCTCCCTGTCTAATCGTATTCTTATTGAATAAAAGATAGCACTCAATCTTCAAGCGGTCAAATCGGGAAAACTCAATTCTTCAAATTAAACGATGGATTCGCCCCTCAAACTTATTCATGCCTCAGTGCATCAATAGGAGAAAGGAGGGAGGCTTTATAAGCGGGATAAAAACCGAAAAATACCCCAACGATGCCGGAGAAACTGAACGCCAGCAGGATCGATGCGGGCGAAATAACCGTGGGCCATCCGGCCAGCAAAGATAAAATCTCCGATCCCGATATTCCGATGAGAATTCCAAAGGTCCCCCCGATGACCGATAAGGTCATCGCCTCGATGAGAAACTGGAGCCGGATATCCCATGTCTTCGCCCCTACCGCCATCCGGATACCGATTTCCCTCGTTCGCTCCGTTACAGAAACCAGCATGATATTCATGATCCCGATCCCCCCGACCAGGAGTGAAATCGAGGCGACGGACCCCAGGAGAAGGGTCATAATATGGGTCGATTGTTCGGCGGCCTGCATCATCTGCGTTAAATTTCTGACCGTAAAATCATCCTCCTGTTTCTGACCGATATGGTGCCTCTGTTTCAGCAATTCGGTGATCTGTTTCTCGGCATTGGCAAGATCTTCAGAACTCTTCGCCTTGACCATAATGATTCTAATCATTCCCGGAAACTGGGTGCCAAAGAGTTTTTTCTGCGCGGTGGTCACCGGAATAAAAAGGGTGTCATCCTGGTCCTGGCCGATGGCAGACTGCCCTTTAGCCTCCAGAACGCCGATGACCGTAAACGGAATGTTTTTAATCCTCACAATTTTTCCGACCGGATTGACATTCCTGAAGAGGTTATCGACCACCGTCTGCCCCACCAGAGCGACTTTTGATGCATTTCGCACGTCATCATCGGTAAACGGCCTCCCCGCCGCAACAGGCCAGTCTCTCACCTCCAGAATGCCGGGGGTTGTTCCGATAATGCTGGCGGACCAGTTTTGATTGCCAAAGATGATCTGGGCCACGCCATTCAGTATCGGAGCCGCAGTCGAAACCGACGAACATTCTTTTTTGACCGCTTCGGCGTCGGCCAGGGTCAGGGTCAGTTGAGTCCCCGAGCCCATTCTGGCTCCTCCGCTGGTGGATGCTCCGGGAAGGACCATCAGCAAATTGCTCCCCATGCTTGAAATCTGCTCTTCAATCTTCTGCCGGGCCCCTGTGCCGACCGCAAGCATGGTAATCACGGCGCCGACTCCGATAATGATTCCGAGCATCGTCAGGGCTGACCGCATTTTGTTCCCCCGCAGGGCTCTGAGGGAAATTTTTATCGTTGAAGGAATATTCATCATTTATCATCCGGGAGAAGAATCACTGATAATACGGCCATCCAGAAACTTGATCACCCGCCGGCTGTATCTTGCAATATCGGGCTCATGGGTCACCAGAACGACCGTCATTTGAGAGGCGGCATTTAATTTGACAAGCAGGTCCATAATCTCCGAGCTCGTTTTGGTGTCGAGATTTCCGGTCGGCTCATCCGCAAGGATAATAGGCGCATCGTTCACCAGCGCCCTGGCGATGGCCACTCTTTGCTGCTGGCCCCCCGAAAGCTGGTTCGGACGATGGTTTTCCCTCCCGCCCAGTCCCACCCGGTTGAGGGCGGCAATGGCCTTTTCTTTTCTCTCTTCCGGAGGAACCCCGTTATAGAGCATCGGCAATTCGACATTCTCCAGGGCGGTGGTCCGGGAAAGAAGATTAAACCCCTGAAAGACAAACCCGATTTTTTTATTCCGGATGCCGGCCAGTTCATCCCGGTTAAGCCGGCCAATCTCAACGCCATCGAGGAGATACTGGCCGCTGTCGGGCTTATCCAGACAGCCGATCACATTCATGAAGGTCGATTTTCCGGAACCCGACGGCCCCATGATCGAGATAAATTCTCCCCTCTCGATTTGAAGGGAAATATGGTCCAGGGCATGGATCTCTGTGTCACCCGGCCTGTAAATCTTCGTCACGTTTTGGGTTTCAATAAGCGCCATTTTAATTAAAACATCCGGGGGCCGGACGAAGAGGACTTCTTCGGCTTCGAGAGAGACTCCACGATCACTTCCTCCCCCTCTTTGATATTCCCTGAAACCACTTCGGTAAAATTACCATCGCTGATTCCGGTTACAATCTGGATTCGTTTCGGTTTCTCGTTTTCAAGAATCCAGACCCCGGTTGTATTTTCTCTCGGCGCGGTTTTTTTCGCCTCCGAAAGGGTAAATCGCAAAGCGGCGTTGGGGGCTCTTAGAGCCTCCTTTTTGCTGGAGATGATCATCGAAACGTTGGCCGTCATACCGGGTTTCAGCCTGAGTTCGGGATTATCCACCCGCACGACAACATCGTACGTTACAACGTTTTGAACGATCACCGGGGCATTCCTGATTTCCGACACCGTTCCTTTAAAAACCAGGTCGGGATACGCATCAACGGTAAACTCTACGGGAAGGGTCATCCCGATTCTTCCGATGTCGGCTTCGACCACGTTGCAATCGATCTGCATTTGGGTAAGGTCCTGAGCGATATTAAAGAGGGTCGGCGTCTGGAAACTTGCCGCAACTGTCTGCCCGACATCGACGTTTCTCGACACAACCGTTCCGTCGACCGGTGAAACAATCCTGGTATATTTGAGGTTGGTCCCGGCAAGCTTCAGGGCCGCTTCGGTCTGGGCGATCTGGGCCCGCGCGGCATTCATCTGCGCTTTAGCGGAAAGATACCCGGTCTCGGAACTATCCATCTCGCTTTGAGAAATGAGATTTTGAGAAAAAAGGCTTTTGTTCCGGTCATAGGTTCTTTTGGAGTCGATCAGTGCCGCTTCGGTTTTTTCGAGATTGGCTCTGGCAGATAAAAGGTTGGCCTTTGCCTGATCCACCTGCGCCTCAAACGTCGAAGGATCAATCAGAGCAATCAACTCTCCTTTCTTAACCGGAGAATTGAAACTGGCATAGAGCCTTTTGATCGTTCCAGAAACCTGCGTTCCCACCAGCACCGTGGTCACCGCATTGACAGTCCCTGTTGCGGTCACCGTCGCCACAAGATCGCCCCGGGTGACTTTCTCCGTTTTAAATTTTAAGCCGCTCTCGTTTTTTTGAAAGAAGAAATATCCTCCCGTTCCGAGAATCGCCGCAACAATTAATCCAATCCATATTTTTTTCATAACGCTTCCTCTCTCCCTGAGCCCGAACCTGAAACAAAGGTTTTCGGTTGAGGCTCCCCACGTTCTGCAAGCTTGCGATGAAAGGTTTCAAAATAGAGATAAATCACCGGGGTAATATAAAGCGTGACCATCTGGGAAACCACCAGGCCTCCGACCACCGCCAGACCAAGAGGCCGGCGGATATCGGCCCCGGCTCCGAAACCGATTGCAATCGGAAGCGTCCCCATTAACGCGGCCATGGTCGTCATCATAATGGGGCGGAACCGGACCAGACATCCCTGATAAATAGCCTCATAAGCGGTTTTCCCTTCGTTCCGCCGGGCATTCAGCGCGAAATCAATCATCAAAATGGCATTCTTTTTAACAATTCCAAGAAGCATCAGAAGTCCGACAAATCCAAAAATATTAAGCTCCATGTGAAACAGCATCAGCGTGGCCAATGCCCCGAATGCCGCCGAAGGAAGGCCCGATAGAATGGTAATCGGATGGATAAAACTTTCATAAAGGATTCCGAGAACAATATAAATCACAAGAATGGCCATTATAAACAGGAGCAAAAACCCCTGGAATGAGGATTGAAACGCCTGGGCCGTCCCCTGAAAAGAGGCATTCAGCGTTACCGGGAGATTGAGTTCTTTTTCAAGATTTTTAACTTTGTCCACCCCATCGCTCAGCGAAAGGCCCGGCTGGAGATTAAAAGAGATCGTGACCGAAGGAAGCTGGCCCAGGTGGGTGACGGTCAGCGGGCCGATGCCCCGGGTCAGTCTCGCCACGCTGTTTAACGGCACGAGCTGGCCTGTGGTCGACCGGATGTAGAGGAACAAAAGGGCCTCGGGACTGAGCTGATACTCCGGCTGTAATTCCATGATCACCCAGTATTGGTCCGTCGGCGTATAGATGGTGGAGACCTGCCGCGACCCGTAAGCGCTGTAGAGGGTGTTTTCGATCTGTTCCGCCGTAATGCCGAGAGAAGAGGCCTTGTCTCTGTCAATATCGACCAGAATCTGCGGCGTTTTGATCTCTAAATCGCTGGTCACATCCTGCAGGCCGGCCAGAGACTTCATTTTCGATTCCAGAATCGGCGCCCAGCGGTAAAGCTCCTGGGGGTCAACATCCTGAAGGGTGTACTGATAAAGGCTTTTGGTCAGCTGTCCTCCGATCCGTATCATCGGAAGGTTCTGCGGAAAGGCTTTGATTCCCGGAACAGTGTCAAGCCTGGGACGCAATTCCTGAATGACCTGCTCCACGCCGGGACGCTGGGAAAGCGGTTTCAGACGCATAAATAATCTTCCGGTATTCCCGGTAACATTCGGCCCCCCGGCGCCGATAGAAGACATAAAGGTTTCCACATACGGGTCCTGCTGAACAATCTTTGCCAATGCCATCTGGTGTTCCTTCATCGAGTCAAAGGAAATATCCTCGGGACCCTGTGTAAAGGCAAAAATCATTCCAGTATCGCTGTTGGGAATAAACCCTTTGGGAATATTTAAAAAAAGATAAACAGAGGCGATTAAAAGAAGGGTAAAGACCCCCATCACGAAACCGGGGCGCTTTAAAGCAGAGACCAGGCTCCGGTCATACAGCCGGAGCCATCCGGCAAAGAATCTCTCCGAAAGATCATAGAGTTTTCCATGTTTTTCTGTCCGATGAGCGCGCAAAACCTTACTGCAGAGCATCGGCGTCAGTGTCAGCGAAACAATACCGGAGACAAAAATCGCCGTGACAATCGTCACCGCAAACTCATGGAGAAGTCTTCCTAAAATCCCTTTCATAAAAAGGACCGGGATAAAAACCGCCGCGAGCGACATCGTCATGGATAAAATCGTAAAACCTATTTCCCTCGACCCCCTCAGGGCCGCCGGACCGACTTCCTCTCCTTTTTCAATGTGACGCACGATATTCTCAAGCATTACAATGGCGTCATCGACCACGAACCCGACGCTTAATGTCAACGCCATCAAAGAGAGATTATCAATGCTGTACCCCAGCAAATATAAGACGCTGAATGTCCCCATAATGGAAATGGGAAGGGCAAGACCGGGAATGACCGTTGCCGAAATTTTCCGGAGAAAGAGAAAAATCACCAGGATCACCAGGCAGGTCGCTAAAATCAGCGTAAACTTAACCTCTGAAATCGACGCGAGGATAGAATCAGACCGGTCGTAGATGATCTCAAACCTGACTGAAGCGGGCATTTGTGCCCGAAAAACCGGAAGCAATTTTTTAATAGCGGCGGCCACCTCCACGGTGTTGGTCCCCGGCTGGCGTTGTATCGCCAGAACAATGGCCCGAGTGTCGTTATACCAGCTCGCCACCTTGTTATTCTGGACGCCATCAATCACTTTTCCGATCTCTTCCAGCCGGACGGGAGAGCCGTTCCGGTAGGCCACGATCAGCCGGCGATAACCGGCGGCGTCTGTGATCTGTCCCG
>JACQBY010000143.1 GCA_016201875.1 Nitrospirota bacterium | reverse complement strand
TCATTTGATCATAATTCCTGCCGATCATCTGATGCAACTCAATTATTTCGGAGAGCCCCTCGGCGGAAAACTGGAGCCCTTTTAAAATCTTTTTCTTGGCCAGTTCCAGCAGGTTTTTGTCGATAATATCTCCGATATTTTCCAGATCGTTAATCATCGAGAGGAGGGCGATCTCCCGGGCCGATTCTTCTCTGGATAACATCTGATGGTTGAGTTTGGTCAGGTAAAGCTTGATTTCCCGGTCGAGGGTATCTACCCAATCGTCTTTCTTTTCAATGGCCTCGGCCAGCTCCAGGTTGTCGTCGACAAAAACGGTCAGGGTTTGCTGGTACATCTCCCTCACGATTTCTCCCATCCGGAGGGCTTCTTTGGTCGACTGGCTGAGCGCGACCGGAGGGGTCTGGAGCAGCTCCAGTTCCAGATATTTGGTTTTAGGGAAAGTTTCAACCTCGGCTGTTGCAGGAAGCCACCGGATGATCAGCCGGGAAAAGGAGCCGGTAAACGGGAAAAACAGAAGCGCAAGAATCAGATTAAAAAAAGTATGCGCGTTGGCGATCTGTCTCCCCGCATCGGCGGAAGAAAACGATACGAACGACTCAAAGGGATAAAGGAAAGGGAGAAAAACCAGGACGCCGATCAATTTGATCATAAAATGAGAGAGCGCAATCCGTTTTCCCTCGAACGAACTGCCGATGCTTGAGATCAATACCGTGGTGCAGGTCCCGATGTTGGCCCCGAGAATCAGGGGGATGGAAACGGTCAGCGGGATCATATTATGGGTGGCGGCGGCAAGAATAATTCCGACAGCGGCCGTACTGCTGTTTAAAAGCGAAGAAAAGATGGCGCCGAGAACGATTCCCAGGAGAGGGAAAAGAAGGACCTGGTTAAATAACTGCTGAACCCAGACAAGGTCTTTGAGCGTCGCCATGCCGAGGATCATGATTTTCAAGCCGAGGAAGCTCAGTCCGAGGCCCAGAACCGAAAGGCCGAAAAATTTAATTTTTTCTTTTTTTGAAAGAAAAAAAATAAAAAATCCCCCCCCGATAAAGAAGAGGGCATAGTCAAAAATTTTAAAAGCAATGAGCTGAACGGTCAGCGTGGTTCCGATATCCGACCCGAGGATCAGGACAATCGACTGGTTCAGATTAACAATCCCCGCGCGGGCGAGCCCGATCAAAAGGAGGGTGGCCGCGCTGCTGCTCTGGAGGAGGGAGGCGATCAGGGCTCCGGTCCCCATTCCAAAGAGGCTGTTTTTTGTGGCCCATCCGAGAAAAGAGCGGAACCTGGCCCCGGCAAGATGATCCAGGTTATCTGACATCGTCCTGAGCCCGAACAGGAGGAGGCCTGTCCCGCCGATCAGGCTGGCGATCATTTCAAAACTCAAGCTTTTCCCCTCTGGCGTGGACCGCGCGGTAGATCAGTTCGGCGACCGAGGGTGGTCCGAACCCCCTCTGCCACGGTTTTGGTTCCGCTGAATATTTTGGAAAGAGGAATCCCCTGGCCGATTTTATACCCGACGGTATAATTGCGGCTCTGATGGCTGGTGGCCGTCAGGATCAGGTCGCCGATTCCAGAAAGGCCGGCAAAGGTCTCTTTTTTTGCCCCCATGGCGATCCCGAGGCGGATGATTTCAGAGAGGCCCCGGGTGATCAAAGCCGCTCTGGAGTTGTCCCCAAAACCAAGTCCGTCCGAACATCCGGTGGCAATCGCGATCACATTTTTTAAAGCGCCTCCGAGTTGAACACCCAGAAGGTCTTTTGAGAGATAAAGAAGAAAATAGGGGGTGGTCAGTTTCTTCTGCAGGGAGACGGCCAGAGGGTAGTTGCGGACCGCAAGGACCGCCGCGGTCGGCTGTTTTAAAATGATCTCTTTGGCAAAGGTGGGGCCTGAAAGGACTCCGATAGAGGAGTGAAATTTTTTAGGAAAGACTTCGTCCATGATTTGAGAAGGGAGCATGAGGGTTTCATTTTCGATTCCTTTTGTGGCGCTAATGACCGGAACCCCTTTTTTCAAGTAAAGGGAGATTTCTTTTAAGACCGGCCGGGCCACATGCGAGGGGACGGCAAAAATCAGAAGGTCTGTTTTATCCAGAGTCTCTTCCATTGAAGAGGAAACCATGATGGAGTCAGAAAGGGGGACTCCGGGGAGGAATATCTTATTTTCATGAAATTTACGGATAGAATCCGCCACCTCTTTTTCATAAGCCCAGAGGCGGATTTTAAATCCTTTTTTGCCGCTAAGAATTGCGGCAAGGCCTGTTCCCCAGCTCCCCGCCCCGATGACTGAAACCGTTTTAATCGAATTTTTAAGGGTCATCCCTTTTTATTCTCCAAAAAAACTGAACCCCCGGAAGTGATTTTTTTACTTTTAGCCAATTTTTTGTCTCTTGCCAACGGGGCCTATTTATAACCCATTAAAAAATAAAGATTTTTATATGCAAATTCATGGTATAATAGTTGCATATAAATTAATAAGCAGGTAAAAGTAAATTTCAGGAGGACTTTATTATGGTTAGGTTAAAACAAATCATGACCAAAAATCCAGTGAAAGTTGATTCAAGAACAACAATCCGGGAAGCAGTCAACGTGATGGTCGAGAAAAAACTCGGTAGTTTGATCGTCTGGAAAGGAGAAGAGATTGTCGGAATCATCGAAGAGTCGGATATCGTGAGAAACGTTCTGGCCCGAGATTTAAACCCTTATGTCGTTAAGGTCGAAGAAGTGATGTCGGTCCCTTATGTCATCGATCAGGAAAAAACCGACGACGAAGCGAGCGATATGATGAGACAGCAGAAGGTACGCCATCTTGCGGTTTCCTCGCACGCCAAAGTTGTCGGGATCGTTTCGATGGTCGATCTCATCAAACCGGTCTATTCGGGAAAATCGTTCTGGACCTAAAAATTCCTTTCTAACGATTTTTAAAAATAAAAAAAAGGCCGGAAAAAATCCGGCTTTTTTTTTGAAGATCCATCCGGGAACCGATAATCAAGAATCTGAGGGTTAAAGCGGTTTGGGTTTAATTGCCCGATTGGTCCTTTTCTGTTATATTTTCTTTAAGGCAGGCTGCGGGAGAGGATCAAGTGATTGATGCAAGCACTTTTTTATATGTAAGCACTTTTTTGCTGGGACTGGTTATCGGAAGTTTTTTAAATGTCGCTATCCATCGCATTCCCCGTGAAGAATCGATTGTTTTCCCTGCCTCTCACTGCCCTTCCTGCAGGGAGTCGATCCGCTGGTATGACAACATCCCGCTCATCGGATTTATCCTGTTAAGAGGAAGATGCCGCTCCTGTCATAAAGCGATTTCGTTTTCTTATCCCCTTGTGGAGCTTCTCAACGGACTGGGATATCTCTTTTTATTAAATCAATTCGGGCCGGGATGGGAGTGGGGAGCCTATGCGGCTCTTTACTCCTCTTTGCTGGTAGTGACGTTTATCGATCTGGCCCACCAGATTGTTCCCGATGTCATTACCCTTCCCGGAATGGTGATCGGAATCATTGTCTCTTCCACCCTTTTGCCGGTCGGCTGGTTAAATTCTGTTGCCGGTCTTTTTCTGGGAGGAGTCCTGTTTTATCTGGTGGCGGTTCTAAGCCGGGGCGGAATGGGGGGGGGAGATATCAAGCTCGTTGCCATGATCGGGGCTTTTATCGGCTGGAAAGCGGTCTTATTGACCATTTTTGTCAGCGCCCTGGCCGGGTCGGTTATAGGAGTTTTTTTAATGATCTTCTTTGGCAAGGGGAGAAAAGATCCCGTTCCGTTCGGTCCTTTTCTGGCCCTGGGGGCCATGGTCTCCATTGTCTGGGGGAGCCCGATTATTTATTGGTATACTCATCTCGGGACTTAATCAGTGGAAACGATAAATTCCACGCAACGGCCAGGGAGCGGTTTTTCTTTAAAATTTTTCATATTTTTTACGCTTCTTTTTCTGATCCTCCTTGTCTTTTACTATCAGTCTCTTCTTTTTTCCTCTCAACAGCAGATAGCGAGTCAAAAAAAAGCACTTTTTATCCATGAAATGGAAGATTTTAAATCCCGCCTGGCCGGCCATTTAGAAGAGGCTCAGGAAAATCCTGCCTATCTCCCTTTCCTGGGGGAAAAAGCAAAGCTCCGGATTACCCTTTTTAATCAAGCGTCTCTGGTTGTTTCGGACTCAAGCGGAAAATTAAAAAGGGGAGACCCTCTCGATTCTATTCCGGATTCCTCTGAACTCCCGAAGGGGATCTGGAAGGGGGAGGCAGGGTACCGCTCCTATAAAAAAAATCAACGGGAGGCGGAGATTTATTTTGGTCTCCTGGCAGGTTCTGGAGACCCTTCGGCAGACTCCCAGGCTCCTTCCCTTGATGCGACTCCGCCCATCGGAATCAGAGTGATCCAGGAAAGGGAAATCGCGGAAGACCGGGAAGCCGGTATCTACCTTTTCTTTATTAAATTATTCGGGGCGGTCGGCCTCTTTGCGCTTGGCGTGGCGGTTTACCGGTATGCCGGGAAGTGGCTGGAAAATGAGAGCCTTCTGGCATCGGGAGAAATTCAGGATACCAACCCGGTTCTCTATACCTTTCAGGGATTGATCCAGGAGTTGAAGACCAAAGAACAGGAGCTTGAAAAACTAAAAAACCAGGCCGAAAATCGGGCGGTTCAGAGTGAAACCTTTCAGGAAGCCATTTTACGGAGCGTCAGCAGCGGGGTGATCACCTTTAATAAAGATAAAACCATGACCAGCTTTAATGAGTCGGCGGAGAAAATTTTCGGCATTCCCCGGCAGGAGGCTATCGGAAAATCGTGTCTGGAGGTTTTCGGGGGGGGGAGCAAAATTCTTGCCCTGTTAACGAAAGCCCTTTTGGAGAACGAAACGATTTCCCGGGCAGAGTTTGAAATGAGCAGGGGAAAGAGCGGGGAAAAAATATGGATCGGGGTCAGTTCGTCATTTTTAAGAGATCAGCAGGGGGATCTTCTGGGGACCACTTTTATTTTTACCGATCTGACAGAAGTCAAAATGCTGCAGGAACAGGTTGAATTGCAGAAACGGCTGACCGTTCTGGGAGAAATGTCGGCAGGGATTGCCCATGAGTTCAGAAATTTTATGGGGACTATTTTAGGCTATGTCCGGCTCCTTGGAAAAAGAATTGAAAAAGACCATCCTGACCATCAGATGGTCGAAGCGGTCATTGCCGAGCTTAAATCGATGGACCACCTGATCCACGAGCTCTTGAATTTCGGCAGAAAAACGCCTGTAAACAAGTCAAAAGTTTTACTGGAGCCCTTTTTCTCAAAACTCATTTCCCAGATTCTTTCGCAATATCCGGGGATCCTCCCCCGGGTGACCTGCAATATCGCCGACCCGCTCCTTGCGGTTGATGCCGATGAAATTCTGATCCGCCAGGCGTTCATGAATGTCATTCAGAACGGGCTCGAAGCGATGCCTTCCGGAGGGTCCCTTGCGGTCAGGGCCGGCGCCAGTCCGCTGGAAAAAAACGCCATGGTGCTGATAGAGATCGAGGACACCGGAGGCGGGATTGCGGCAGACCATCTTGAAAAAATCTTTGTTCCGTTCTTCACCCGTAAAGAAAAAGGAACGGGGCTCGGCCTGCCGATCGTCCATAAAATTATCTTATCCCACGGGGGGAGAATACGGGTTGAAAGTGAAGAGGGGAAGGGCGCCCTCTTTAAAATT
>JACQBY010000142.1 GCA_016201875.1 Nitrospirota bacterium | reverse complement strand
CCCTTATCCATGACAAGGATTAAAGAAGCATTTTGAATCGTCGAAAGACGGTGAGCAATCACAAAGGTGGTCCGGTTTTTCATTAAAAGTTGAAGCGCCTGCTGGACCATGTATTCCGACTCCGAATCGAGAGAAGATGTCGCCTCATCAAGGATTAAAACGGGGGCATTTTTAAGCAACGCTCTCGCAATAGCGATTCTCTGCCTTTCCCCTCCGGACAGTTTGCTTCCCCTTTCGCCGATGACCGTATCATACCCGTCGGAGAGCCTCGAAATAAATAAATCCGCGTATGCCGATTTTGCGGCCCGGATAATTTCCTCTTCCGAAACATCTTTCATTCCGTAAGCAATGTTTTCCCTGACCGATAAATCAAATAAAACAATATCCTGGCTGACGATTCCGATCTGGTTTCGGAGCGATCGGAGGGTAAACTCCCTGATATTGGTTCCGTCGATGGTAATCTTTCCCTCCGCAGGTTCATAAAATCTTGGAATGAGATTGACCAGAGTTGACTTTCCGCTCCCGCTTTCCCCTACCAGAGCGATGACCTCTCCAACGCGGGCTTCAATGTTGATATCCTTTAACGCGGGTGAGGGGGTTCCTTCATACTGGAAAGAGACCTGATGAAAGGCAATCGACTTTTGAACCGATTTCAGATGAATGGCGCCGGTATCCGACTGGACCTCCGTGGGAGTATCCAGGATATAAAACAGCCGTTCGGCCGCTCCCAGTGTCTGCTGAATCATATTATGGGTCAGGCTGAGACTTCGGATGGGGGCATACATGAGCAGGCATGCCGTCATAAAAGCAAAAAACCTTCCGGGAGTTGTTTCCCCCTTAATGACCTGGAACCCTCCATACCAGATAATAAAGGCAACCCCCATCCCTCCGATAAACTCCATCAGGGGCGATGTGACCTCGGAAACCCTGACGCTCTTAATCATATTTTGAAAATATTGAAGACTCTTTAAATTAAATCTTACATGTTCTTTTTCTTCGGTTCCAAAAGCCTTGATCAGGCGTATGCCGCTCAGGGTCTCCTGAAGATGGGTGGTCAGATCGGCCATCTTTTCCTGTCCTGTTCTGGAAAACACCCGGAGTCTTCTCCCGAATTTTACGAGAGGGTAATAGGCAAACGGTAAAACGACAAAAGCAATTAAAGCAAGCCTCCAGCTTTCATGGAGAATGATTCCCGCGAGCGCAATAATGGTCAAGGTCTGCTGGAAAAGGTCTTTAACCCCCGTGGAGAGGGCCGTCTGCATATATCCCACATCGTTCATGACATTCGACATCAACTCCCCTGACGCCGTCCGATTATGAAAGCCGAGAGGCATCCTGAGAATGTGAGAATAGACCCTGTCTCTCAAATCGATGATGACCCTGTTGCCGACATAGTGCATCATGTAGGATTGCCAGTAGGAAAACACGCCTTTAAAAAGGGTTGTCCCCATAATGGCAAGAGGGACCACCATTAACAGGCTTGCGTCTTTGTTGATAAATATTCCGTCGAGCACCGGACGGACCAGCCAGGCATAAAGAGCGGTGAGCGAGGAGACAAAAACCGCGCAGAGCGCCGCGACGGAAAGCCTTTTCCAGTAAGGCTTAACAAAAGTTAAAAGCCTGAGGTATGTTTTCATGGATAAACCATTTTTAAAATAGACTCTGCGGTTCGTTCACTTGCTTTTCTATCCGTCAGCTTTTCTTTAACCAAAAATAATTGCCGCTTGATCTCTTTCATCTTCTCTGGATTGTTCAATATCCCCAGCGCCGTTGAAGCAATATTTTCAGGTGTCGCCTCGTCCTGAATCAACTCAGGAATCATTTTAGCGCCGGAAATGATATTTACAAGGCCTATCATTTCTATTTTTAATAGCAGTTTTCCGATCCAGTAGGTCAGCGGAGAGACCCTGTATACGATGACCATGGGGATTCCCAGGATGGCCGCCTGCAGGGTTGCCGTGCCGGAAGCCACCATGAGGATATCACAAACGGCCATCACTTCGCTCGAATCCCCTTTGATGGCAAGGACCTCCCGGGAAAAAGAGCCGAGCCGGGTCGAAATATCTTCCCCGGTAAAAGTCGGAGCGACAGGAAGAATAAACTGAGCCTCCGGGAGCTCTTTTTTAATTTTCATGGCGGCTTCCAGCATCACCGGCAACAGGCGGGTCAGTTCGCTTTTTCTGCTCCCCGGGCAGACTCCGATGACCGGTTTCATCGGGTTTAAACCGAATTTTTTAGACAACGCCTCTTTTGAGTAGGAGGGGGAAATCTCTTCAATCAGAGGATGGCCGACAAATTCTACCGGAACTTTTTCCTTTTGATAAATGGCTTCTTCAAAGGGGAGAATCACAAACATCCGGTCAATGAGCTTTTTAATCAGATGAATTCTTTTATAACGCCAGGCCCAGATTTGAGGGCTGATATAATAGGAGATGGGGATCCCCTTTTTTTTGGCCCTGCGCGCCACTCTTAAATTAAAATCTGGGTAATCCACTAAAATCAGGTGATGGATAGAGCCTGTCTCAAGAAGGGCGTCGACCGCTTTAAAGGCTTTTTTGATCTCTTTGAGATGTCTGAGGACTTCAAAGAGCCCGACAACGCCCAGTGATTCATTATCATAAATAAGATGCCCCCCCGCCGCCTGAATGGCTTCTCCGCCGACGGCAAAAATCTTTAGTCCCTTATCTTTGTTTAAAAGGGCCTGTACCAGCTTCCCCCCATGGAGATCGCCGGACGGTTCTCCTGTAATGATCAGGATATTCTTCATTTTTTTTTGGAACGGGACAAGCGTTCTGGCGTTCTCAAATTATTTTTTTAGGTTGCGAATGGCAATATGGGCAATCTCTTCCGCGACTCTGAGCGCTTCTTTCCCCTCAACGCCGGAAATTTCCGGCAGGGTCCGGTTCAGACAGTTGGAGACAAAGTCATGGATTTCCAATTTCAATGGCTCTTCTTTTTCCACAACAGGCCGATCGACGACAATCCGAAACGACCCGTTTTCGGCGACCTTTTTGGCGATGGTGACTTCCTGGTTTTGATAATCAAGAGAGATGTAGGCATCGCGCTGGAAAATCCGGATCTTTCTGATTTTCTCGAGAGAGACCCGGCTGGCCGTCATATTGGCAATGCACCCGCTTTTAAATTCCAGGCGGGCATTGACAATATCGATCTCTTTT
>JACQBY010000141.1 GCA_016201875.1 Nitrospirota bacterium | reverse complement strand
TATGTCCTTTCCGCGGAAATACCGGGGAAGGGGATCTACTACCGGGTAAGGATCGGCCATTATGCGACGCGAAAAGCGGCGGAAAAAGTGCTGGAACAGCTCAAACGGCAGGGAGAAGGGGATGCGATTCTTGCCCGCGAAAGTGTGATGACAAAACCGGGTTAAAGGAGTTTGATTTTCTTTTGTTTCGCGAGATTTTCAAGAACAGCGGTCGCCTGGTATAGCCGCTGAAGGTGGGTGTTTCTTTTCCGAATACCGCTTAAGTCGTGAGCGGGGAAACCCTGTATCCGGATGACGTTCATCTCTTTTCTCAGGGCGGCGTGGAGAGGGCTGTATTGCTCCGGATCGATCCGCTTTAGGGTCAATGGATTGAGGACAAAATAACCCTCTGCAATATCTTTTGAAATGGTTTCGAGACTTCTTCCATTAACGTCCATAACTTAAAAGGTAGCAAATTTATTAAACTTGTCAAAGAGGTTCAGGGATTTTATGCCGTCAGCAGGTTCAAAAACAGCTTTAACCGGGATCGAACGGTTCTTCAGCCAAAACGGCCCTCTTTCCAAACAATTTTCCCGATACGAAGAGCGCCCTTCGCAGATCGAAATGGCCAAAAAAGTGATGGAGGCCCTCGTCAAAGAGGATCAGGTGATGATCGAAGCGGGGACAGGGACAGGAAAGACCTTTGCCTATCTTGTCCCGGCGCTGTTGAGCGGGAAAAAAGTCATTTTGTCGACCGGCACCCGGCATCTGCAGGACCAGATCTACTTTAAAGACCTTCCGGTGCTGAGAGAAATCTTTTCCCGTCCTGTTTCGGCCCTTTTAATGAAAGGAAAAGAAAATTATCTCTGTAAATACCGCTATGCCGGCTTCTCTTCCTCTCCCCTTTTATATAAGCGGGAAGAAACCCTCTATTTAGATCAGATGATGGCATGGGCCAGGCAGACCGAGAAGGGGGATAAAGCCGAATTAACGGGAATTCCCGAAGATCTCGAACTCGTACGGCCAGGTCCTTCCCGCGTACGATGCGGTGATTTTTGATGAAGCCCATTTAATCGAAGAGATCGCTTCGGACTATCTTGGCAAATCCCTTTCCCCTTATGATCTGATGGAATGGATAACCGACGCCCGGCGTGAACTGAAGGACCTTCAGGTTAAAGAAAGAGCGATCTGGGATTCGGTCGACGGTTTATATAAGCGGGGAGAGTTCTTTTTTAACCTTTTTCTACAGCCGTTGGGTTCGGAAAAACGGTTCCGTCTATCTCCTGTAAAGACCGGACCGGAGGGGGTGATCTCGTTTCTCAATTTGTTCGAGCATCTGAGTGCCGTCTTTCAGACCCTTCCCGGCAGGACTGAAGGGTGTTTCAAGATCGCGGAGCGGGCGGAGCAGTTAAGGGAAAATGCCCTCCTTTTTTTAAAGCAGGAGGATCCTTCTCTGGTTTACTGGGGGGAATCGGCCAGAGGCCAGGAGGGGCTGGTTCTCCATGCCAATCCTCTGGATGTCTCGGAGCGGTTGAGAGAAAGCCTGTTCAGCCGGCCGGGGGCCATGGTCCTGACCTCTGCCACCTTGACGGTCGATAACCGGTTTGACTATATGAAGAAAAAGATGGGTATTGCGCCTTCTGAAGAGTTTCAATTCGAGTCCCCTTTTGATTATGCTTCAAACGCCCTGATTTATCTCCCGAAAAACCTTCCCGACCCGTCGTCCGATTTGTTTTTAGAGGCGGCCGGAAAAGAGATTCTGGAGATTCTCCGGCTTACGAAGGGGAGGGCTTTTGTCCTCTGCACCAGCCATAAAAACAAAACCTATTTTTATGACTATTGCCAGGATAAACTCGATTATTTATTGTTAAAGCAGGGGGATGGTCCCAAAACGGAACTTCTGCGGGAATTCAGAAAAGAGCGGTCATCTGTCCTGTTTGCCACCAGGAGCTTCTGGCAGGGGGTGGATGTTCAGGGAGACGCCCTCTCCTGCGTCATCGTTGACAAACTCCCCTTTGCCTCTCCCGGCGATCCGCTGGTCGAGTCGAGAATCGAGCATTTGAGAAAGCAGAATGTAAACCCTTTTATGGAGTACCAGGTCTCTTCGGCCATTATCCTCCTGAAACAGGGGCTGGGGCGGTTGATCCGGAGCGCCGAAGACCGGGGGGTCCTATCGATCCTCGACCCGCGCATCCGGTCAAAGAGTTATGGCAAACGTTTCCTTGCCTCCCTCCCCCCCTGCCGTATGACCTCCAACCGTCAAGATATTAAAGAATTTTTGGTTCTGTCGAAAAGTTGGGGTTGTTTTCATTAGCGGATTCATAGTAGCATCCGGGACATCAAACAATGAATTTTAATTTATTTTCTCTAATACACGGAAATTTTCTTATCATCCTGGTCCTCTATGGGGCTGGAATGATTATTCCGTTCTTTTTCCCTCGACAGCCTCGTTTCCAAAACTTGATCGCCCATGGGGCCGCCATTGCGGCATCAACCGCAGGGGTCGTATTAGGTGTTTTGGGACTGTTTGCAGACTCCCCGCCGGTGTTTTATAGCCTATCTACACTGCCGCTTCTTTCGATCCAGTTCAGGCTGGACACGTTATCATCCTTTTTTATTCTTGTCATCTCCCTTTCTGGCGTGCCTGTTTCGCTATATGCCACAGGGTATGTGCGCGAATTCGAAGGGCGTTACCCCATGGGGGTGTTAGGCTCCCTTTACAATGCTTTTCTTCTTTCTATGATCCTTGTCATCATGGCGGATAACGGTTTTTTGTTTTTGATCCTGTGGGAGGTGATGTCTCTTGTCTCCTATTTCCTGGTGGTGACCGAGCATGAAAAAGCTGAATCCCGTTATGCGGGATTCTTTTATTTCGTGATGACCCATGTCGGCACTGCCTTTATTATGATTTGCTTCCTGCTGTTTTATCAAGAGAATGGAAGTTTTAATTTTGAGGCCTTTCGGTCTTCCGGACTGGTTATGCCTCAGGCGATTCAAGCCCTGGTATTTCTGACCGCGCTGGTCGGTTTTGGGACAAAAGCCGGGATCGTCCCATTGCATGTTTGGCTTCCTTATGCTCATCCTGCGGCTCCCTCCCATGTTTCAGCGCTCATGTCGGGAGTGATGATTAAAACAGCCATCTATGGACTGATCAGAGTCTATTTTGATTTTCTCGGCGGCCAGTTTCCATGGTGGTGGGGTTTCACCATCCTGGTTGTTGGCGCGGTCTCGGCCTTGCTGGGCGTGATGTATGCTTTGATGGAACATGACCTCAAGAGTCTTCTTGCCTATCATAGTGTTGAAAACATTGGAATTATTCTGCTGGGTATCGGCGCCGGGATGATTTTTCAGTCTTACGGTCTGTCTCATTTGGCTGCATTGGGGCTTTTGGCCGGTCTTTATCACACGATCAATCATGCCATGTTCAAAGGACTCCTTTTCCTTGGAGCCGGATCATTGCTGTACAGTACCCATACCCGAAATATGGAAGAATATGGAGGTTTGGTTCGTCACATGCCCTGGACCGCTTTCTTCTTTTTAATCGGGGCGGTGTCTATTTCGGGTCTCCCTCCCGGCAATGGTTTTGTCAGTGAATGGCTGATTTTTCAGAGCCTGTTTCTTAGTTTCCAGATTCCCGACCTTCTGATGAAAATTTTTCTCCCCATTGGAGCGGCCATGTTGGCGCTTACAGGAGCGTTAGCCATGGCCTGTTTTGCAAAAGCGTTTGGAATCAGTTTTTTGGCCATGCCCCGGAGTCATCATGCAAAACAAGCGGTCGAGGTATCACTCGTGATGCGGATCGGAATGGGAATCATGGCGGCCTATTGTGTCATTCTGGGTCTGGCGACGATGTGGATCATCCCCCTTTTGGATCGTGTCATCACCCCGTTCACCCATATTTCGATTGCGGAAAAAGTCATTTCCGGGCGAGGATGGACGATCGAACCGATGGGTGTCACCTTTGCGAGCGTTTCGACACCGCTCCTTGCATTAGTCATCGTGTTTCTAATTCTGGCGACCCTGCTCCTGTCGTTGTTGTTGGGCGGCTGGCTTCGGAAACGTTTTTACAAGACTTGGGGCTGTGGTTTAAACTTGAAGCCGAGAAATGAATATACCTCTACGGGTTTTAGTCAACCCATTCGACAGGTTTTCTCTACCATTTACCGGCCGACCGTTAAGTTGGAGACAGAAATGATGGCAGAGTCTCGTTATTTTGCCAAGAGAATGCGATTTGAATTAACTTTTCAACCGGTATTTCAGAAATATCTTTATGATCCTGTTGTCCGATTTTTTCTGGCGGTTGCCGACCGTTTCCGGGTGATTCAGGCGGGGAGTCTTCATTTGTATCTTTCCTATATTTTCCTAACCCTGGTTGCGCTCCTTTTGTGGACGACGTTATGATCGAATCGGCTGTCATTCAGCTCCTCCAGGCCGTTGTCGTTCTGGTGGTTTCACCTTTTGTGATCGGCCTTATCCGTAAGGTCAAAGCGTGGCTTCAATGCCGCCAGGGCCCCGTCCTGCTCCAGCCTTATTATGACCTGGCCAAGCTGTTTCAAAAGGAGGTTGTGGCGTCGTCTTCTACTTCCTGGATTTTTACCGCGACACCCTATATCCTCTTCTCCTCCACCCTCACAGCCAGTCTCCTTGTCCCCACCTTTCTTTCGCAAGTTCCTCTTAACTTTGCGGGAGACATTATCACGGTCGTCTACCTGTTAGCGCTTGGAACGTTTTTCCTCATGCTGGCCGGGCTGGATGCCGGGTCAGCCTTTGGAGGGATGGGAAGCAGCCGGGAGGCGATTGTGGCGGCGTTGACGGAACCTGCTATGATTCTTTCTATCTTTGCGGTCGGGTTGACTGCCGGGTCGACGAACTTAAGCACGATTGTCCATAAAATGGCTCTCTCTCACGGAATCATGTCCGACCCGCCGCCGCATCTTCTGGCTCTGGCGGCATTATTCATTGTGACCCTGGCCGAGACCGGACGGGTTCCGGTGGATAATCCTGCGACGCACCTTGAACTGACGATGATTCATGAAGCCATGATTCTGGAATATTCGGGTCGGTATCTTGCCCTTATCGAATGGGCCGCGGCTTTGAAACTTCTTCTGTTTCTGACTCTCCTCAGTAATATTTTCTTTCCCTGGGGGATCGCGACGGTAATGACGCCTTTTGGGATGGCCGTAGGGACGGGCGTCTGGTTTTTAAAGGTTTCAGGGCTTGCCGTCCTGATCAGTCTGATCGAATCGATGTTTGCCAAACTTCGGTTGTTTCGAATTACAGAATTGCTGGGAGTTGCTTTTATTTTGTCGCTCCTGTCTCTTGTCTTCTACTATATTTTGAGGGTGCAAAGTTGAATATGGCTCATTCAGACATAGGTTCCCAGCTGGTCAATATCTGCTCGATGCTTCTTTTGGTGACGACCTTTGCCATTGTTTCGCAACGAAGGCTTTCCGCCTGTGTCGATCTCTTCGCTTTGCAATCGGTGTTTCTTGCGGTCACCGCGGCCCTTGTGGCTTTTTTAACAGGCATTCATCACATTTATGTGGCCGCTCTTCTGACGATTGTCATTAAGGCCATCATTATTCCGCTGATTTTAAAAAGGGTTATTGAACGCCTGAATGTGACCCGCGAGCTCGTTTTAAACATCAATATTCCTGCTTCGCTTTTAATTTGCGGGGGGCTGGTCATTTTAGCCCTTTCTGTGACGCAACCGATTAAAGAACTTGGATTCCTCCTGACCAAGGATTCTCTTGCCATATCCCTGGCCATTATCCTGATCGGTTTCTTTACCATGATTTCCCGCAGAAAGGCGGTGACCCAGGTTGTCGGTTTTCTCGTCGTTGAAAATGGCATATTTTTAGGGGCGACCGCCGCGGCTTACGGGATGCCGCTGATCGTGGAACTGGGTGTTTTCTTCGACGTGCTGGTGGCTGCCCTGATTATCGGAATCTTCACCCATCGGCTTCAGGATACTTTCGACAGCGTGGATGTCAGCAAACTGACCGGAATGAAGGAGTAACCCTGTGTCGGTTGCACTTTTGATCTTGATTTTTACACCCTTGATGGCTGGATTATTGAGCCTTGTGATGAGAAACCAGCGAGCGCTCGAGCGACTCCAGTGTCTCCTTGCGGTTGTCCTGTGGGGCGCCATGACCTTAGTGGTCAGCCGTGTGGCTTCGGGTTCTTATTTTTCGACGGGATTCCTCCTGCGGGTTGATCCGTTAAGTGCGTTCATGGATTTAATGCTTGCCTTTGTGGGTGGTACGGGTCTCTTGTACGCGGTAGGTTACATGGGGGAAAAACTGATCCGCGGAGAGATGACGCTTAAACACTACGGTCGTTTTTTTTTCTTTTTCAACTTTTTTCTCTTTGCAATGCTCTTGACGGTGAACCTGGACAACATTGCCTTAATGTGGATCAGTTTGGAAAGTTCAACCCTTGCGGCCGCGCTTCTTGTTGGTTTTGAGCGGACTAAAAGCGCCCTGGAGGCAGGATGGAAATATGTCATTTTGAGCTTTATCGGCATTGCATTATCCCTCTTTGGAACCGTGTTAATGTATTACGCGTCGGAGCGTGTCCTGGGGATCGGCATGGAGGCTTTAAGCCTGGAAGCTTTGTATCGGGTTGCTTCATTGCTAAATCCGGCCGCATTAAAATTAGCCTTTATATTTGCGTTGATCGGTTATGGAACGAAGGCAGGTGTTGTGCCCATGCATACCTGGTTGCCCGATGCTCATGCGGAAGCTCCCACTCCGGTGAGCGCCATCCTGTCGGGGCTGATGCTGAATGTGGGGTTATATGCGTTACTTCGTTTTAAAAGCATAACAGATCAGGCCCTCGGAGAAAGTTTTGCGGGACCTTTGGTGCTTGGATTCGGATTCCTGTCTCTTACGGTAGCCGCATTTTTCATGTTAATTCAAAAGGACTATAAACGGTTGTTGGCTTACTCGAGTATTGAACATGTGGGAATCGCAATGATCGGTTTTGGCGTCGGCGGACCACTCGGAGTTTTTGGAGGTTTTTTCCACATGATCCACCATGCCCTGGTCAAGTCCACGGCGTTCTATGCCGCGGGAGGGGTTCTGCTCAGGTCCGGCCATAAAGGAATAGAGCGAGTGACCGGCATGTTGAAACGGTTCCCGATCGCGGGAATCGGTCTCTTTCTTGCGGCCATCGGTTTGGCCGGAATGCCTCCCGCCGGGCTGTTTGTCAGCGAGCTTTTGATCGCGACTTCGTCTTACCGGGGAAATCCGGTTTTAACTTATCTGTTTTTGAGCCTGCTGATCCTTACGTTTGGAGCTCTGATGTATCACATTCCACGGATGGTTTTGGGAAATACGACAGAAAAAGATATGCCGATGAGCGATCGTACCCGTTATTTTATGACTGCGGCCATTTTGATTAACCTGGCAGCGATGGTCTATGGAGGGTTTTATCTGCCCAGGTTTTTACAGGCCTTGACTGTCCCAATGACCGGGATTTTTGGCGCAAGGATTGAATTTAGGTGATACCGATCATCATTCTCCTGATTTCACCTCTTGTGGCAGGCTTTCTAAGCCTGAGATTAAGATCACCCCGGATCCTTCACGCCATTAATCTGACAACGATGCTTCTCCTGGGAGGGGCTCAGTCCATCATCACGACACGCCTGCTCCATGAAGGGCCATTTTTACTCTTCAACGACTTCATTGCGGTGGATGCTCTTACGTGTTTCATACTCATCATTGTTTCAGGGGTTGGGTTTACTTCCTCTCTTTACTCCTGGTCTTATTTTGACCAACACCTGGCAGAGGGGAATATTACTCCAAAACGGCTGAGCCGGTATTTTTTTCTCTTTCATATGTTTATGTTTACCATGATTCTGGCAATTCTCGCAAATAACCTCGGCATTCTCTGGGTTGCCATTGAGGGGACGACCTTGGCGACGACTTTTCTGATCAATTTCTTCAGGCGGAAATCTTCATTGGAAGCAGGATGGAAATATCTGATCCTTTGTTCAGTCGGGATTGCTCTGGCTCTGTTTGGAACGGTCCTGATGTTCTTGTCATCCGTGAGGGCCCTGGGGGACGTCGGCGCCGCTCTCAATATTTCAGAACTCATCCGGATTGCCGGTCAACTCGATCCTCATGTGGTCAAGCTTGCTTTCCTCTTTATCCTGATCGGTTACGGAACCAAGATCGGTTGGTTTCCGATGCACACCTGGGTTCCTGATGCTTACAGCGAAGCTCCAGCCCCTGTCTCTGCCATGCTTGCGGGAGTTCTCGAAACGGTCGCGTTTTACGCGGTGTTGCGCTGCAAAACGGTTGTGGATGCCGTGGTTCCTTCCGGCTATGCCGGTCATCTCTTGATTGTTTTCGGATTTCTCTCATTTGGAGTGGCGGCGGTGTTTATTCTGGTTCAGCGGGATTTTAAGAGGCTTCTGGCCTATTCAAGTATTGAACACATGGGGATCGCGGCCATTGGCTTCGGTGTCGGCGGGTTTGTGGGATGTTTCGGGGCTCTCTTTCATCTTCTCAATCATGCGATTGCCAAGTCTTTGGCTTTTTTTTCGGCGGGGAATATTCACCTGCTTTTTGGTTCGCGTGAGATTGATAAGGTGCAAGGGATGGCAAGAACACAGCCGGTGACGGCCCTCGCTTTCTTAACCGCAGGCCTTGCCCTGGTGGGGATGCCCCCTTTAGCCTTGTTTGTCAGCGAATTTTCCGTAGTGTCCGCGTTGGCCTCGCAGGTCTACAAGAGTGATACCTTGCGTTTGGGGCGGTTTTTGACGGTGATGGTTTCTGATGATATACGAAACCTTGTTTTGGTTATTCTATTCCTGCTGATCAGTGTGGTCGTGTTCGGCGGTTTTATGTTCCGGGTGACGGGGATGATCTGGAGGGATCCTCCCCAAAAAGCGGTCCGCGCAGAGAAATCGAGTTTATCCCATGTTCCCCTCATCTTAAGTATCGTGGCCATTGGGGTGATGGGAATGTGGATTCCGGGTTCACTGAAGGAGCTGATCACACAGGCCGTGGCTATTTTAAACGGAGTCCATCATGGATAAACTGAACGAAAGGGTGCAAGAAATCGTTAACACTTTCAAAGATCGCCTTGTTGATCTGGAGCAAATCCAGGGGATTCCTGTTTTATATTTTAAAAAAGAAAATATTCTTGAAATCGCCGCCTATCTTCATAAAACCCCTTCCCTTCGCGGTACCTTATCCTTGCAATGGGCGGTGGATCTAAATCCGGTTAAGCCTGTTCACCGGATTTACTATCTTTTTTCACTGGAGTCGGGGGGGGATTGGCTGATTCTGGCGGTCGATCTCATGGAAAAAGACCGTCTGTTTCCTTCCATCACACCTAAAATCCAGGCGGCTAAATGGTATGAGCGTGAAATAAGGGATATGGTTGGTCTTATTCCGGTTGGGCACCCGGATCTGCGCCGGCTGGTACGCCATGAGCACTGGCCCAAGGGAACGCATGTGTTAAAAAAGGATTTTCCCTGGAATACCGTTTTGGAACGAAAGGAAGGGACATACTCCTATCGGCATATCGAGGGGGAAGGGGTTTTTGAAGTTCCGGTTGGGCCGATCCATGCCGGGATTATTGAACCGGGACATTTTCGATTTTCAGTGGCCGGGGAACCGATTATGCAGCTTGAGATTCGACTTTTCTGGAAGCATCGGGGAATTGAAAAGGTTTTCGAGAATTTATCTCTGATCAATGGGGTGTCTCTGGCTGAAAAGGTTTCCGGGGACACTTCCTTTGGTCATAGCCTCTGTTACTGCCAGGCGGTGGAATCTCTTCTATCCGTCGAGGTTCCTCCGCGTGCTGAATATCTCAGGACGCTTTTTCTGGAGCTGGAACGATTGCATAACCACATTGGCGATGTTGGAGCGATCTGTAATGATGCGGCTTATGCGCTTGCGCTCGCGCATTGCAGTCAAATGAAAGAACAAATCATGCAACTCCTTGACCGCCTGGCGGGTCACCGTTTTCTTCGAGGCGTTAACCGGGTTGGCGGGGTGGCGGTGGACCTGGATTCCTCTCAACTCGACGGGATTCTTGCCGAATTGGCAAAAATTGAGGAAGTCTTTAAAGACCTGACGGAGATCCTATTCGTAAACGCTTCTCTCATCGATCGTCTGGAGACCACAGGGGTTCTGAAAGAGCAAACGGCCAGGGATTATGGGGTTTTAGGAGTGGCGGGACGGGCATCGAATATCAACCGGGACGTCCGGAGAGATCATCCTTTCGCGGCATACCGTCACTTGAGTTTAAAGGTTCCTCTATACCAATATGGAGATGTACGGGCGAGAGTTCGAGTGCGTGTCGATGAAATCCATGAATCTCTCTCTATCATAAGACAGGTTTGCAGGCAGATCCCGAAAGGGCCGGCATCCATTGAAATATTTTCTTCTGCACCCGCAGGAAAATGGGCTCTTTCCGCGGTTGAGGGTTGGCGGGGAGAAATCCTCTATTTTGTCATGGCGGGGGAGAATGGAGGGATTCACCGGTGCAAAGTCAGGGATCCCTCTTTTGTAAACTGGCCTGTCCTGCAATATGCGGCGCTGGGGAATATTATTCCGGACTTTCCGCTGATCAATAAGAGCTTTAACCTATCCTATGCGGGAAACGATTTATAGAGACTCAATCTTTAACAGGGTGTTGAAAAACCATGTATTCGCACGCAAGATTGTCATTCCCGCGGAAGCGGGAATCCATAAGTTGTTGATTTTACTGAAACTGGATTCCCGATAAAAACTTCGGGAATGACGATAAAAGAGTTTTTCAACTGTTAGGAATACACGAGGACAGACGTTATGTTCCGAATTATCAAAAAGAGTTTGAAAAAGGGCCTGGTCACCGGTCAATATCCTGAATCTGTTACACCTGTTCCCGCGGTTTCTGACGCCGCGCGGAACAAGGCCAAATTGTTCCATCGGTCGCTTACGATCCGGGAAGTGGATACTGGCTCCTGTAATGGCTGTGAGATGGAGATGAACGCCTTAATGAATCCCATGTATGACGCAGAGCGGTTTGGCATCCATATTGCCGCCTCGCCGAGGCATGCCGACGCCCTGGTGGTTACGGGTCCCGTCACTTTTAATATGGAAAAATCCTTGAAAGATGTCTATCGCTCAACACCGGAACCCAGGTTAATCTTTGCCCTTGGGGATTGCGCTATTGACTGCGGAATGTTTAAAAACAGTTATGCCGTGACCGGACCCGTCGAAAAGCATATTCCCGTGGATGTCAAAATCCCTGGTTGTCCCCCGCGGCCGAACGAGATTCTCGCCGCCTTACTTGCTGTTATGGATCGAAGAAAAAAGGAATAAAGAAAAGCCCGGGAAAAGAATTGGTTGCCCCGGGCCATTTAAATATTGTATGTTTATGTGTGTATGAAGTTACCAATGTTGATGATTTAATGAAAGGAGTTTTTAATCATGCCAACCAAAGAAAAGCGATACCGTGTTCTTCCCGGACCCGAGGGGATTTTGCCTCCCGCGGCGGCAACAATGGGGGTGCTCCCTCCTGATCCCGGAATGGGCCTGGTTGAAGGAGAAGCGTTACCGGAACAAAAAGTGATGGAGGTGATTGCGGAAAAAATTCTGACTCGAAGAAATCCGACTCTTTTCCCCGGACCTCTTCTGGTGTGGGCGTGGACGCCCGAGACTCAAAAAAAAGCAGACGCTATCCTGGCAATGGCCCGTGAAATTCCCGGGGCAAGGATTATTTGTATGCCCGATTACCGGCCGATCTATCCAAAGATCGATCCTGAAGCGGTTTTAAGTCCCTGTCATCCCAATCTCACCATCTTGCACAATAAGATTGAAGTTTGCATGTTGATTGATGCTCATTGCCATTTTGTAAATGTGACCCTCAAAATGATTCGCGCGGGAACAAACTGTTACACCATTACCCTTTGCGCCAACGATGTACATGAAGATTCGGTGGCAGCCATGGGCCCCTGTGACGTCGAAACAATTCACCGTTTAACGAAAACCATTATTAAAGTTCGTGATAGCGGAAAAATTATTCCATGGGCGTACACGCCGGCAGGGAAAGAAGAACTCCGGAAATGCGGTGACAAAAAGATGTTTGTCGTCTCTGCAGATAAGGCGTTGCGGCCTGAAGCCGCTTTTTCACAAGAAGAAGTCGTTCCTCCTGGGTTTTCACATCATCTGGAGCAGGGCCTTGATGAGAATGAAGAATAAATAGGAAAAAATCCATTTCATTAAACAAATCCCAATGTGAAATTCAGTTTATTTAGGAGATGAGAATGAGCAAGACTAAGGAACACAAAGAAGAATTCGAAACAAAACGCTACCGGGTGCTTCCTGGTCCGGAAGGTTTCCTTTCCCCTGCTGCCGCTACCCTCGGGGTTGTTCTGCCGGACCCGGGGCATGGATTGGTTGAAGGAGAGATTGTCAGTGAAGATCAAGCAATCGAAACCGCGGCGAAAAAACTCTTATCCGCAAAGAATCCAACCCTTTTTCCCGGGCCTGCGGTGTTGTGGGATTGGAAACCGGAAGCGTCCAAACTTGCCAGTACGGTAAAACGTTTAGCCGATGCGATCCCGGCCAAGATTATTCCGATGGCGGATTATCGTCCCAAATATCCACGAATTAATCCCGAAATTGAAATTAATCCGAATCACCCCAATCTGACCATCTGGCATAATAAAATTGACGTTTGTCT
>JACQBY010000136.1 GCA_016201875.1 Nitrospirota bacterium | reverse complement strand
GACAGCCCATCTTTTTCATCCCCTCCCTCCGAACTGGCTTTGGAAGCGATTTCATAATCCGGGGACACCTTACTTATTTCTGTAAATATATTTTCTATTATTAAAAGTCAATAAATAGGTATGGTGTCCCCGGAATCTATTTCTAAATTTTACTTTAAAGTTTTCTTTCTCCAATAATACGAGTAACTGATCCGCCTCAGTTATAGTCAACAAACCCGTTTCGATAGCGTCTCTGATTAGGTCCACTGTACCCGTAATTCTGTTTTTCCCTATTTCTTTTGTAGCCAGGTTCCGGCACTGACGGTCATCTGTAGCCAATATCCAACCCTGGTCCTTGGCCAGGGCCAGGCAGGAAGCTTCACCAATTCCAAACGTCTCCGTATAACGATAAAAGAGGGCTAGAGCTTGACTACTTTCCACTCTATAGACCTTGATCGCTCCTTTCTGGATCGCTTCATCAACCCGCTCGCGGCCTCTCCCTGGAAGGATTTCTTCGTATACTGCCGGTGTAATTCCAAACTTTTTTCCAGGAAGATTTTCCAGAAGATAGAGGGCGTTAATCCGGATAAAGTTAATGAGGATATTGGCATCAGCAATAATAATGAGGCGCGAATCGATCCCCTCTTCCATCTTGAATCAGCCTTTGCTCGAAGAGAGTTCACCGACCTGGTAAATCTTGAGAGCCTTTAAAAGATCCCTCACCTCGTAAAGGTTCTTTCTTAACAGCTCGGCCAGTTTGCCAATAGAAATCTTACCTTGCCGATAGGCCTCCAGGGCCAGATGTTGATACCGCTCTGGCAAGTAGTCCTTTTTTAGGGGATACCGGCTCTCAAGGTCGACTTCTCCCTGCTCATGGAGGATCTTTTCAAGCTTGTTCAGACTTGGAGACATCGATTCTAATTCCTCCCGTTCTTTCTCCGAAAGCCAGTTCAGGTTCATCAACCGGAATAGCAGGGCCTGATAGCTGACTCCAAAATACCTCCGCAGAGCGATGACATCGCTTGCTTCAAATGGTTTTTTCCCAGGTTTAGCTTTGCCAAGACTCTTGAGAGATGCTTCTATTCCTTTCTCGGGCATCAGAAAAGCCGCCGCGAAGACATCTGCCCGCACATCCAGCAGGTCCTTTTCTTCGTCACAGACTTTGGTTTTGAGCTCTCTGTCTAACAGGATATGCCCATATTCATGTGCCGCGGTATAAGCGGTCCGGGCCGGCCGGTGGCTGGCGTTAATCAGGATACAGGGACCGGTTTCCTCGTCCTCCAGGAACAGTCCGGAAAAATGCTTATTCTCAAGCGGCCAGATGACTATCCGGATTCCTTGCTGTTCTAAAAGATCAATGACGTTGCAGATTGGATCGTCCCCAAGATCGAGCAGTTTTCGAACTTCGATGGCCAGATTCTCAGCCTCCCGGATGGCTTCTCCCTTGTTTTTTGGCCGGGCGGCCTGAAGCCTCATAGGCAAAGTCAGGCGCCGCTTATATCCCAATAAACGTTCCAGCCAGGTGTAATTCCGGCAAAGTTTATCAAATTCACTGATCATGATTTCATCTTCCTGGGTCAGATTCTTTATTTCAGCACGGAAGAGCATCGCAACAACGCTTTCTCTCTCCTTTTTTTCAGGTTGTTCCTCAAGGAAGAACGAAAGCGGCATTCGGTACAGCTTTGCAAGCTTCACCAGTTCCAGGCTGTCCACACCCCGTTTGCCCGATTCGATCTGAGAAATCGTTGGTCTGGGAAGATTTAAAACATCCGCCACAGCCTCCTGGCTCATTTTCGCTTCCTGCCTGGCCTCCCTTAAACGTTCACCTAACTGTTTTTGAGTAACCGCCATAATTCTCCTTTATCACATTTAACCATTGTATTTTAATGTAACATAATCTTACATATAAATCAATATTTTATGTTGCTATTTATTACATATGTTACTGCATGCTTTTTACATTTTTGGAGGCGGTTGGAATGAATATCGGTTTGTGACACAAAGCCGAAATGAAAAATGGATAGGATAAGTGCAGAGGCGAGGTGTTTATTTAAGACGGACTATATTATTGCAGTTTCAGTAAAAATATCTACAGGGACATTCATCGTTTTGTCCCAAGTTTTTTTTGTTTTAATCCTATGTTCAATCTCTTTAGCAATTGCCGCGGCAAGATATTTCTCCCCACATTGTTGGCAAACGCCTGCTGGCACATTTTGAAAGATGTATAACTTTGCTTTGTACCGATAGTCTAATTCAACTCTTTCTTCTTTGACTTCTCCTTTACAAAAGGAGCAATCACCGTATTTATGCATGAAGCTTTCCTCCTTTTTCTCTTGTCCTTTCATCAATCCACTAAACTCACCAGACTTTTCTGAGGGTCTTTAAACTTGTCAGGTAATCCTCTGTCTCTAAATTGGCCTCGACTCCGTACTCTTTAAAAAGATCGATCATTTTCGAGATGGAAACTCCTGCTATTTTTGAGGCCTTTTCTAAAGAGGCTTCGGATTTTTTATATTTATCTATGGCGAGCAATACCCTGCCGAGATCAACGAGTTCTCTGACTGTTTTCGAGACATCTTCTTTTTCTTCCTTAGCCAAAGAAGAAAGGAATTTAAAGTCATCGTCATTTATTCGTATACTTAAAATCTTGGTAGCCATTTTACGCCGCTCCACTTTCTGTAAATATATTTGTTCTTATGAAAAGTCAATAAATAGGTATGGATGTCCCCAGAATTACGAGAAAAGGATGTGATTTTTTAAAATTTCTTACCTTATTCTGATACTATCTTTATACAGCGTTAGGAGTTTTCCACTAAAATAGTCTGGCTGATATTTTGAAAAGAATTTGAGGACTAAACCGACTTCTTCCGATGCGGTAAGGTTGCCAGAGCGAATATAGATGATTCCCTTTGTTTTGGTAGAATCAAACCGTAGAGAATTTGTGAAATGGTAATCTCTTGTAATAAATACCGCATCTTCTTTCAAAACAATTTTAAAAACTTCATTATCAAAAAGACCTGATGTAGAAGGTTCTGCGATCGCGATGACTGTGTGTCCGGAATTTCTTAAATTTTTTACGAGACTATAACTCACACTTTCATCAATGATTATTTTCACGCAGGAACAACCTTTTCCGTCGCTAAGAATGTTGCGTACTCAAGGCAGGCCAGGAGATCTTCCCGGGTAAGTCTGGGGAATTCCTGAAGCACTGCTTCATAAGCTTCCCCCGCCGCCAAATGACTGAGAATAATGTGGACGGGTATTCGCGTTCCCTTGACACAGGGTTCTCCACCACAAATATTGGGGTCAGAGACTATCCGGGAATTCATAATCGTTTTCCTCCTAACTAATTTCCAGTAATTCTAATAACATAACAGAAACCTTTTACAAAATGCAAAAGGGAAAAGAAATTCTTGGATTCACCAAATGTCTCCAGGGTCACGGTATTCTGTGATTAAACTATTTGGGAATCTGAGCAGAGTAGAGGGCAGGCGTTTTCGCCTGCCCTCTACTCTACCCGGAATTTATGTTTTTTAACAAAACCAGAAATCAAAACCTACCGCTTTCATTTTAATTAACAAACAACAAAAGATTTGACCCGTTTATGACCCGTTTACCCGTTTACTCGGATGACATTCAGATTTTGTTGGCTCTCAATTTCTCAAGCGGGTAATGGGTATCCCGCCACTCGATTCCATGGCGAAAGAGCGTCTTGAGCGTCGAATTCCAGACAATATAGAGAAAAATGATATTGGCAACCGGAAACCCCAACCCATACCAGGGATTAAGCCCCTGCAGGCGGGCATGATCCAGGTAGAGAATGACCATCATTATCACGGCGAACAGAAAGAAGATTTGAGCCAGACCTGTTGAGAGAAAAACCCCGGCAAACGGCCAGACAAAAAAGAGAACATTGCCCACGGTGGCCGCGATGACCGCGGAAAGATGGTAATTGACCGACGCAAAAGCATTTTTCTCCAATCCATGAACCAGCCCGGAAAGAGAACTGTACCATTCCACGAAAATCATTCCTTTTCCCAGGAGGCAGTCCTGACGGAATCCTCCTTTTTTGATCAGCTTCGCCAGTTTCATATCATCATCAGGTCTCATCGCGATTTTTTGATGGGTGCCAACCTTCCGGTACACTTCCGCTTTCACCAGATTAAACGCGCCGATTCCGATATGATGACGGCTTTTCGGGTCTTTCGCCTTCCATGGCCTGGTGTAGAGGCCAAAAATAATTGAAAATGCCCCCACAACCATATTCAGCCAGATTCCTTTCAGTTTCAGCTCGGGAAAAACCGTGACATGGTCCAGTCGCTTTTCAATCAAGTAGCCCAGCGTCCTCCTGACTGTGGAGAACTCCATCACGACATCGGCATCCATAAAAAGGAGGAATTCTCCAGAAGCCTTTTGGGCGCCGGAGTATAGCGCATGATTTTTCCCCAACCACCCGTCAGGGAGCTCCGAAACATGAAACACCTTCAAATTCGGATATTTTTTGCCGATGCGGTCCATGATGGCAGAGGTTCCATCTGTCGACCGGTCGTCAATAATCATCACCTCAAGTTCAGGGTAATCCTGGTTCAATACCGACTGCAAAGCGGTTTCAATATTTTTCTTCTCATTGCGCGCGGCGATAATCAGGGAAATCCGGGGAAACATTTCTCCCTCCAGAGGAGGGGTTTCTTTTAAAAATCTCAATGTTCTTGCCCCTAATAAGGCTTCCGTTCCCGCGATGAGATAAACCATCAGAATAATCAGGGCCAAAATTTCCATCTCTCAACTATTCTCTTTTTTCATCCCTTTTACCTTTTAAAAAAGGTTCCAGGAATTCCAGCGGAACGGGGAAAATAATGGTTGAATTTTTTTCCACGGCGATTTCGGTCAAGGTCTGGAAATATCTGAGTTGAAGCGCTATCGGATTCTGGGCAATCACCCCTCCCGCGTCGGCCAGTTTTTGAGATGCCTGAAACTCCCCTTCAGCGTGGATTACCTTCGCCCGGCGCTCCCTTTCCGCTTCCGCCTGTTTGGCAATCGCTCTCATCATCTCCTGAGGAAGATCGACATTTTTAACCTCGACCGTCCCGACCTTTATTCCCCACGGTTCTGTCTGTTGATCAATGACTCTCTGGAGTCCCGCGTTAATCTCTTCTCTTTTGGAGAGGAGATCATCGAGGAGGTTCTGCCCGAGAACGCTCCGAAGGGTGGTTTGGGAAATCTGGGAAGTGGCATAAAGATAATTTTCGACCTGCAGAATCGCTTTTTGGGGGTCAAGGACGCGGAAATAGATCACAGCGGACACTTTAACCGTCACGTTGTCACGGGTGATAATATCCTGCGGAGGAACTTCCATCGCGACCGTCCGCAAGGAGACCCTCACCATTTTATCGATTCCGGGAATAATAATAATGAGACCCGGACCGTTCCTCCCTACAAGCGCCTGACTGATTCGTCCGAGCCTGAAGATCACTCCCCGTTCATACTCTTTGAGAATCCGGATTCCGTTAAATAAAAAAATGATAATTAAAATGATCAGAATGATCGGAAAAGAAAGCAGTTCCATAGACTCTCCTTTATTTATTGATATTTTTTAACCTTCAAAACCATCCTTTCCACTTCCACCACAACGACCTCTTCGCTGGCGGATACCGGCTCCTCGCTGACCGCATCCCATAACTCACCCTGAATGAAGACCGTCCCTTTCGGTTTGAGGTCGGTCCGGGCGACCCCCTTTTTGTTAACCAGGGATTCCTTTCCGGTCACCACCGGATTTTTAAGGGCGCCGACCGCCTTTCCGATAATGACCAGAAAAAAGAGAAGCGTTGCCCCTGTCATGGAGAGGATCATGCTCCATGAAACGGAAAGGTTCGACGAGCCGGTCCGGTAAAGGAGCAATGACCCAAGGAGGAGAGATATGGCTCCTCCAACGGTAAGCAAACCGTAACTGGTCACAGTCAATTCCGTTAAAAATAAAATCACCCCAAGGATGATCAGCAGCAGACCCGCATAGTTAATCGGAAGGGTCTGAAACGCATAAAAAGCAAGGATGATACAAATTCCTCCGACAATCCCGGGCAAGATCAAACCAGGATTATATAACTCAAAGAGTATGCCATACACTCCCAAAAGCATCAGAATATAAGCGACATTGGGATCAATAATGGCGTTTAACAACTTGAATCTCTGACTCATTGTTTTGAAATGAAACGACGCATTCTTCGTCCGAAGCGTTTTATTCCCCTTCTCCAGAGCAGCCGTTTTTCCATCCAGGACCGCGGCCAGTTCCTTTAAATCGGAAGAAACCAAGTCGACTACTTTGAGAGAGAGGGCCTCCTTTTCGGAAATCGAAACGCTTTCACGGACCGCTTTTTGAACCCAGTCGGCGTTTCTTCCCCGTTTTTCGGCAATCGACCGGATATAGGCGGCGGCGTCATTTTCCGCTTTTTTAGACATCTCAGGGGTCATCTCCCCTCCGCCGATAGAAACGGGGTGGGCGGCCCCCACATTTGTTCCGGTTGCCATGACCGCGACATGGGCCGCCTGCAGGATAAAAACACCTGCCGAAGCCGCCCTCGCACCCGATGGGGAGACATAAACAACTACCGGAATCTCCGCCGAAAGGATTCTTTTGACAATCATCCTCATAGAAGAATCGAGGCCTCCGGGCGTATCGAGCTGGATAATCAACGCCTCGGAATTTTGCTCCTCCGCTTCCTTGATCGATTGCAGAATAAATTCGGAAGCGACCGGATTGATAATCCCTTCGTAGGTAATGACATCCAGACGATTCCCGCCGGTCTCTTTGGAAAAAAGAGGGAAGATTTGAAAGAGAGGAAGGAAAAAGAGAGTCACTGCAAAAACTCTTAAAATCATCGCCATAGGATTCCGAATCCCTTCAGCCTAAATTTGTTTTTTTCAATTGAATTTTAACTCTTTAATAAAGCGGAAGTATACTGATACTTTGAAGAAACAAAAAGGGGGCATGAAAATGCCCCCGTACAAGTTAACCGTCATTCTTTAACTTTACTGCACCAGCTTCCCTTCCGAATATTTCACCGTGGTGATCGAGGGCATAGCTCCCATGTTCGGATTAACAAGAGAGGGAACAGTGTTCAGATCAACGGTATTGGCCTGGGTGATATCAAGCGTGCCCGAATAACTGGAAATGGGATTCAAAAACTCACTCACTGACAAAGGTTTAACCAGATAATGTTGACTGGTATTACTGGCATCCGTCACCTGGGTCCCATCGGGGATATTATAGACCTTGCTGATAATATCGGCAGACATGTTCCAATTATTGAGTTTCAGATTTCCATAAACATCCGGTAATCCGTTCATCCAGCCGCTATAGCTTGGAGCCACGGTAAGGGTGGGTCCTGTGGCATTGGTCAGTGAAAAAGCCACGAGAGAGATCGGGTCATCCAGAATCTTGTAACCATTTGAGTTTTTGAGATAGGTTAATGTTCCCCAACTGTTATTGGCAGTGACATAATCCCAATTGTATTGGGTTCCGTTATTCGCCACAATGCCATAAAGGCTTTCTGTGACAATATCTCCCGCGTTAATCGCCAGGCCTGTAATTGCCGAGATTTTATTCGCGTCATTGGTTCCGATGGTATTGTAAACCAGATACAAAAATCTATTCGAATCAGTACTGTCAGTCACAAAGGAATAGTTCGAACTTCCCGTACTGCTCCATTGGGGTGTAAATACCGTCCCTGTTCCTGTAAAGGTAAGGGCATTCACCGGATTGGCAACCGATTGGAGCTCAACACTGATACTGTAGACGCCGGGCGCTGTCATGGTAACCACGTAGTTGGTCCCATTGTTCATAAGATAGTATTGTTGATCCTGAACCAGCGTAAATAGAGAGTCTGCCGTATTGTCGAATGTCGGCGTCCAGGTCTGCTGATTGAAGGCGGTCAACTTTTTCTTCACCCATATCGCGTTTCCTGGGTTCAGAGTAGACGAATCGGTGTATTCAATATAAATAGACCCTCCGATCATAATATGAAGCTGATCGTTTGGCTGCGGGGAGTAAAGTGCGGGTGGTAACTGAATGGCATATTGCCCATTGCTTCCCTGAGTTGCAGTATAAAAACCGGGCCCCAAAGATCCACTTGGAGCATAAACATAATTGACCGAACTCATATTAATGAATCCGTATATCGAAATAAATTGATTTGGGTTGTTGGGATCAGCAACCAGGGAGGTTAAATCATAGGCGGTTGGTGATCCTCCGCAATTTCCGGTGCCTGGAATGACTGTACACCAGATAGACCCATTCCACATCATAGAGCTGTTTGTGTTGACAAAGGTGTTTACCGGAACGTTTAAAATGTTATTCAAACTTGAAGTGACCATCGTTCTTTTGGTGAGTGTTCCTGAGAAAGCGGGCTCAACCGTATAGGTTTGAACCGGTTGGCCTGGTCCGATGTCCATCCGTGTAACTACCGTATTGGGAGGAACCGATCCACTGTTGGACCAGAGAGAATGTCTCCCCTGCCATGCGCCGTAATAAGCATAATGGTCTACATTAGAAATTGTATACTTCACCGGGAAACCAAATGATTTGGTCTTCATAACATCTGCACCGGTGACACTGTCATATAACCCATAATAATGAGTCATATCGGTGGTATTTGCCCGGTCTTTATATACAACCGATGCGCTGGGATTAAGGGCAGTGGTTGTCTGTACCCCGACGACAGACGCGTCATATACGTATTTGGCGGTTGTTGCCGGAGGATTACAGGGCCAGCTCGGGCAGGAAGAGTAATCCGGAAATGTTATTTTCCCATAACCAGTTGAATTATTTGTATTTAAGACAGCTTTAATATCTCCACCATTTCCACCTTGAGTGGCATCGTGAAACTTAACGATTGCCTCGCCATTGACCCCTACAGAAGCAGAAGCGGTGAAATACATTGCAGGATCATCATTAAAGATCACATTTAACGTCCATACACCGTAGTCCTGATAAGATCCATCCGTTTTTAAGGTCGCTGAGGCATAAAATTTAAACTGGGCTTTAATGACCATCGGGGTTCCATTTTGTTCATCCTGGATCCATGCCAGCACCTGATTCACATTTTGTCCATTTTCAACGATGATGCTGGAGTCCACTATCCAGGGCTGTAACTTTTTGGATTGCCCTCCCTGTTGTCCGCCCCCTCCATCTTCCTGCCAGGCGATCATCGCCTTATAAGGCCCCTGGCCAATGTTTGCCGAACTGGCATAGTGGGTTTGATCCAGCGCATTCAAGATGGTATTAATAATGTCGAATTGAGATAAAGCATGTTCTTCAATATATCTGCCAGTCGTAGCCCTGGTGTAGTCGGTTCCGGGATCAGTTGCCAGACCCGATAAGATAGACCGAAGACTGATTCCACCAACCGTATTTGAAGCAACCCCGGTTTGATTGGTCGGAACGGCTGAAATATTAGAGGGTGCGCTAAATCCTGTGGAGGTAACAGTACTGCTCCCGCCTGAACTCCCTCCACTGCATCCGTTGAAACTAAATCCCAACAATATTGAAAGAGAGACTGTAGCGAATATGTTTTTCATTGTTCAAACTCCTCTCGAAAATAAATGATTTGGATTGGTGCCGAACGGAAGGAACACAGACAAAAACCGTTCCCGCAAAAAAAGAACAGCTTTTCAGAGTAAACAGGAAGGATTTATTCATGTTTATTCATGGGCGGCCCAACCGGCATGCCTTTTGGATAAAAAACCGCAAAAGACGAAGCCTCGAAGCTTTGTGTCCCAACCTTTCGGTTGGTTTACTTTTTTCCAAGACAATTAATTAAAAGGTAGCAGAAGTTCATATTTTGTCAAGAAGGCCTTTTTCACGAATTGACTCTTTAGCCAGACCTGGAATAAAATGAAAAGCAGGTTCAACAACTGACCGTGGTAATATAACTTTTCATAAGGTCCTCCTCTTGCCTCTCTTAATCAGCGGGTCCGCGGTTCGATCCCGCGACAGCCCATTCATTATTATTTAGTCGGTAGAATGAAAAAATGATCGAAATTAAAATAAATCTTAAGATATGTTTTTTGATGCTCCTGTTGGTGACATTTATTCCCCGATCTATGATGGGGAGTACCGGTCGGGAGGTAAAATTACCTTATATAAACTCCCATCCGGCAACGGCCGGAATCAACTGGAATGTATCTCCCCACAATCTGATGCGGGTGATCTGGTCAGGAAACCAGTTTATTGCCGTCGGCTATCTGGGGACCATCCGAACATCCCCTGATGGTAAAATCTGGACAACCCGGAAATCATGGACAAAAAAAAATATCCTGGATGTGACCTATTTCAAAAACGGGTTTACCGCTGTAGGAGAAGATGGAACCATCCTTTCTTCTTCTGACGGCATCATCTGGACAACGCAAACCTCCGGAATGACTCAGGATCTTATTGGAATTAGAGGATCGGACAGGCAGCTTGTCGCAGTGGGCCGCTCCGGCGCCATCCTTACCTCCCCTGACGGCATCCTCTGGACACCGCAAACTTCCGGCACTTCTTTTAGTCTGTTTGACCTCGTTTGGTCAGGAACCCAGTTTATCGCAGTGGGGGCCTCTGGCACTATTTTGATATCCGAGGACGGAATAACCTGGGCAAAAAGTTCTTCAGGCACATCGAGTCCTCTGTTTGGAGTGAGATGGTCAGGGACCCAATTTGTTGCGGTTGGAGATTCCGGCACCATTCTGGCATCGGCTGACGGAATCTCCTGGACCCCCAGATCATCCGGAACATCCTTTAATATCCCCGGGCTGGCCTGGTCTGGAACCCAGTTTGTCGCGGTGGGGTATGGCGGAATGATTTTGACTTCCCCTGACGGCATCCGGTGGACCACCAGGTCATCAGGATCACCTTCTTTTCTGTTTGGCGTGGCCTGGTCTGGAACCCGATTTGTTACTGTAGGAGTCTCCGATGCTATTCTTACCTCCCCTGACGCCGTTACCTGGGAATCAGAGAGCCGGGGAATGATCAGTTGGCTCCATGGCATCACCTGGTCAGGCGCTCAGTTTGTCGCTGTGGGCTATCAGGGATCGATTTTCACTTCCCCTGACGGCGTTAGCTGGAAAAAACAAATATCGGGAACCATCAATTACCTCCTGAGCGTTGCCTGGTCGGGAACTCACTTTGTGGCCGTAGGAGCCTCTGGCACGATCCTCACCTCCCCTGATGGCATTATCTGGACCCCCGGATCATCCGGAACAACCGATACGCTTCTGGGAATGACATGGTCTGGAACTCAGCTTGTCGCGGTAGGATACAATGGCGCTATTTTGACTTCTCCTGATGGCTTCCAATGGACCATCCGGTCCTCGGAAACATCCAATAATCTTTATAGTATTGTCTGGTCAGGAACCCAATGGGTCACCATAGGATATGACGGCACGATCCTCACCTCCCCTGATGGTATCATCTGGACCCCCAGATCATCCGGAACAACCGACACGCTTCTGGGAATGACATGGTCTGGAACCGGGTTTGTGGCGGTTGGAGTCTCGGGGGCAATCCTCACCTCTGCCGACGGTATCAGATGGACTAACCGGGAATCCGGAACAACCCATAGACTTACCGGGATAGCCTGGTCCGGAACTTTATTCGCCTCGGTGGGAGATCATGGCACGATCCTCACCTCTGCCGACGGAATCGAGTGGACAAAACAAACATCGGGGACAGAGGATTATCTCTCGGCCATTACCTGGTCCGGAACCCGGTTTTTGGTCGTGGGAAATAATGGCATTATTCTCTCCTCTCCTTAAAAGAGCCAGAGAATTAAAACTCTAACAAACAGGAGGTCTTCAATGTCATATCAGGAGCATCATGAGAAGGCATTCAAAGAGGTCAGGTGCGCCGGAATGAGTGTCAGTGACACCGCCACACCGGAAACGGATTCCGGAGGGAAGATAATCCAGAAATGTTTACAGGACGCATCTCACTCTCTCCTTTTATATCGAATTGTAAAAAGCGTCCCTATGGAGATACAGAGGACACTGGAAGAATTTGCGATGTATGAAAAGATCCAAACGGTCATACTCACGGGGGGAACCGGCCTTTCAATAAGAGATGTCACTTTTGAAACGATTGAAAGTTTACTCGAAAAACGGATTAGCGGGTTTGGGGAATTGTTTCGGCATTTAAGTTACCAGGAGATTGGCCCGGCGGCAATGATGGGCCGGGCAACGGCAGGAATCTACCAGGGAAAATTGATTTTTTCCCTTCCAGGTTCGGATTCGGCAATACGGCTTGCCATGGAAAAACTTATCCTTCCAGAATTAGGGCATATGGTGTGGGATGCCAATCGATAGAATATGGGTTTTTTGTTTTTAAATTCTCTTACCTGTCTTCGCGGTCACGTTTCCCATGTCCCTCTTTTCTCCCATGATTCTCTCCCCTTCCATGGTCCTCTTCGGCCCGGAAGTGTTTTCCCCTGTAATGGTCGGAATGCTCTCGATAATCTTTCCAGGAATGTTCACGCATTTCCCGTATTTCTTCTATCCGGTGTTTCCGAAGACCGGGGGGAATCCTTCGATGGTCCATGGGAACCCAGGGTCCCCGATAATAGGCCGAGCGGTACCACCCTCCGTTCGCGTGATAATAGTAAACATTGTTATAGGCAAAGATGTCGAGAGGGATCCCTACGGCCACATAGACCCTGAGCCCCTCCAGATAAATCATTTCGGGCGGCGCTTCCACCACCACAGGGGGAGGTTCAACATATCCAGGGGGGGGCGGTTGGGGCCCACGGTTGTTATCAAGATGAATGTCGAGATTAATGCCCACCTGGGCACGGACTGTTGCCGCCAGAAATAATTTTTTCATACCGATTCTCCAATCAAATTCTTAAAATTAAACAGAACGATAATCAAGGATGACTATAGGGGAAAAATCGCAATTTCTCAAGAAATTTTAAGAAGAAGTTTTCCGGGGAACCATTCATTTTATTTTTTATTCAATGCAAAATGATAGCCATTCCTCTATAATCGTATAAAACATTTATCGCGAAATTTAAAAACTCACCATTTCATAAAGGATTTGTATGCCATTTAGCGCTCTTAAGCTTCATCAGAACCTTCTTAAAGGCCTCAAGGACCTCGGTTTCGCCCGCCCGACACCGATCCAGGCCGATGCCATTCCCCCCGCGCTGGCAGGCCAGGATGTGATGGCCTGCGCGATGACCGGAAGCGGAAAGACCGCGGCGTTCCTTCTGCCGATCCTTCACCGGCTGATCGAACGGCCGCGCGGCGCCACGCGGGCCCTCGTGGTTACTCCCACGCGCGAGCTTGCGGCGCAAATTCTCGAAGATTTAAATGCCCTTGCGGTTCACACTCCGATTACCGCCGCGTCGATTTTCGGCGGGGTCTCCATGGGCCCGCAGGAACATGCGTTCCGAAGCGGCGCCGACGTTCTCATCGCTACCCCTGGCCGCCTCCTTGATCACTTCAGGTTTTCGTACGCAAAGCTCACCGGCATAGAATACCTTGTGTTAGACGAAGCAGACCGGATGCTCGATATGGGGTTCCTTCCCGATATCCGCCGGATTCTGCGCCATATTCCGGTCCGCAGGCAAACTTTTTTCTTTAGCGCGACGATGCCGGCGCCCATCATCGTTCTTGCCCGCGAGATGCTTAAGACCCCCGCGATGATCAATCTCGAACGCAAGTCGGCGCCCGCAGTGGGGATCACTCAGGCGGTCTACGCGGTTCCGCAGGAGCTCAAATCGTCTCTTTTTTTAACGCTTCTTAAGCGGGGGGAAATGAAGGACGTTCTTGTCTTCACCCGTACGAAACACCGTGCAAACCGCCTCGCGGACTATCTGGTTCGCCATGACATCAAGGCCGAGAGGATCCATGGGAACCGGTCGCAGGCCCAGCGGACAGCGGCGCTGGCCGGATTCAAGAGCGGTAAATTCAGGGTCCTCG
>JACQBY010000124.1 GCA_016201875.1 Nitrospirota bacterium | reverse complement strand
TGGCTCCTTAAACAGTGTGGAATTAAGAAGCTTTTTACCACAAAAACCCTTGAAAATAAAGGGAAATATGAGTTTTCTGATCAATATTTTCATCTGATTCCAGTATGCTGACTTTTTACGAGACCATCTTAATTGCCCAGTTTTCGAAGAAGAACTGAGGAAGATATTTTTCCCATTTTGATCGAGAGAACAACCTGCATCATATCCTCCCAGTGTGTTTCGATCAGTTTCCAGTTAATTCCTTCCAATTCCGGATGCGGGGCATAAGATCAATTCCCAAAAGATAGGAGAGCCCGAATACCGGCTCCGATTGTCCCTGGGTATCCGCGTGAAGAGTATCGGGTTGAATGTCTGATTTATTTTTCAACAGACCTTCAATAATATAAACCGCTTCCCAGACCCCGCATGGAATGAAATGAGAAAAAAGCGCAATATAAGTGTCTGAAATATGATGATAGGCTATTCCTCCGGAAGACCCATACCGGATGTGATATTCAGAAATAAGATTTTGTTCATATAAATCGTACTGGGTTCCATCTGCCCCCGCTCTCTTTCCGCTACCCCAATGCTTGGGTAAATCAAACCGGTTATACTGATTAATAATATCTTTGAGAGCGCCATCCAGCTTTGTCGCGCTGATATGCCGCCGGTTGGTAAACGAGAGGACGTGGGGAGTTACATCGCCTCGCATAGGTCTGGCGGCCTGATTCGGTCCGAGATTGCATCCGTAGGCAAAGGAAGTCAAAATATATCGTTCAACTGGATTCTTAAGCTTTGGATCGGATCCCGATAAGGGTCCAAAATGGCGGGTCCAATTCACCCAGTGTTCCACATTGCAAAGAATATCCAATAGATTCCGTTCTTTTAGCCTCTCGATTACGATGGCTTCCAGCTCTTTTCCTTTTTGTGATTGCTCTTTGGCTGAGTATCGCTTTAAGACCGGCTCCCCCTTCTCATCGATGACCACATGGCGGTTATCGGGATAGCCCTTATCCACTTCCTCCGCCTTTTCTGTCAACCACGCTTTCAGGGTCGCCACAAATCCTGAAGCTGTTTCCGGCAGTTTTAATTCCCGGCAATAATCGGCGACCATCGGCTCACATTCCTTCCAAGTGAGCATTTGCTTACGATGATCCGCGTAAGCATTGGAACCCTCTACACAGATATCTCCCGACTTCAATTCTGCCGCTAAATGTGAGAAGACACAGATTTCGAAAAGTCTCCGGTTTATAGAGAGGCTATTTTCGCCACCCTTCAAGAGACTTATCCATCGTTCCTCTGAAAAGGAAAGGTCGACGGGGACAGTAATGAAGTCTCCCCGGGAATTCTCATGCTCGATTAATACGGATACTGCTTTGATCAGAGAGCGATCTTGACTGGTGGAATCTAAAGTTAACGCCCGAACAAGTTGGAATAATGCTTTCCGATGACTCCGATAATACTTCCAGAGCAGAGGTAAATAATTATTACCGCTATAGGCGGTGACTGCGTTACAGTCATCCAAAAGAGAAGTCACACCGCCGCGCGGTTCCACAATATTTCTAATCTGGCGGCCTGCATCGGCATCACTGGCCCCCTCTTCAAGGATTTGTAAAACATCAGAAAATACTGCCACCAGGTTTTCCGTCTTTTCCCGGTGCTTAACTTGAATATCGGCAAGGGCTTCTTTTCCTTTCTTATGAAGAGTGGCCATGCGTTTGATGAACATCGTGGCTAAATCATCTCTTGTCTGGACACGGGCCCGGTGAACGAGGGATAGGAGCAAGGTATAACGTTTTGCGGAATTGATATCCTTCATTTCTCCTGCATCTAGTGTAGTGTCTCAGTAATATCTTTACAATACGGGTTAGTATAATCCCGACTATGTGGAAACCAACTGATTCTTTGCCGATGACCGTAGAACAGCGAAAGACATTGGAAGCGTGGATTCGCGCCAAGACGACACCCCAGAGGATTGTTTTGCGGTCGCGTATTAGTCTGCTGGCCGCTGATGGAAAGCCCAACAATGCCATCGCCCGGCAATTGGGCACTTCGCGCCCGACCGTTCTGCTTTGGCGTAAACGTTTCGTTGAACAGGGACCTCTGGGTTTGTCCGAGGATGCCGCGCATGGACCGAGTGCCCAACGCCTGCATCCCGATAAAGTCCGGGCCATTGTGGATGCGACGCTGCAGACGACCCCGAAGGATGCGACCCATTGGAGTACGCGGACCATGGCGAAAGAGCGAGGGGTCAGCCATTCCAGTGTGGCTCGGATATGGGATGCGCACGGTTTGAAGCCACACCGGATCGAGACCTTCAAGTTGTCGAAGGACAAGCGGTTTGTTGAGAAATTGACGGATGTGGTCGGTGTGTACCTCAATCCTCCGGACAAGGCGCTGGTGCTGTGCGTAGATGAAAAATCGCAGGTGCAAGCGTTGGACCGAACGCAACCGGGATTGCCGATGAAAAAAGGGCGATGCCAAACAATGACGCACGATTACAAGCGCAACGGAACCACCTGCCTGTTCGCGGCGCTTAATGTGCTGGATGGAACCGTGATCGGCACCTGCTATCCGCGTCATCGAAACGAGGAGTTCCTGAAGTTCCTGCGCAAAATCGATCGGGAAACACCGCAAGGGCTGGCCCTCCACTTGATCCTGGACAACTATGGGACACACAACCACCCTGATGAAGCTTACAATATTTTTGAACCGGTCACAGCTGAGGGTTTCAAGAAGTGAATTAGAAATCCGATTTTGCGGGTTTAGCCGATTAATTTTTAGCAATTAGCTTGTCATAGTCTGCGTGTGATCCAATCCAAAACCAAATAATCTTGTCCTCGGAACGAACTCCTAGAGCTCTGTATCCGAGTCCTATACGTACGGAATAAATCTGTTTTTGAGCATGGATTTGTTTAAAACGCAAGCTGGAATGATTCGGATTTCTTAAGAATAGCTTGTAGGCTTCCTTGGCTTGTCGCTGAATAGACTTGGGAAGTTCATTGAACGCTTTCCGAAAGCGTTCCGTCCTGTAAGAATTCACAGATTATTAGGATCGAGAGTTTGAGTTTTACCTTTGTGGTGTTCAGTGAGTGCTTCATCCGCCAAATGATTGAGCAGATCAGACGATTCAGCAAAGGTCTTTTCCCAACGTCGCTCAGATGCAAGCTCCTCCATGATCCAAGCCGCAAGCGCATCCTGCTCCTTCTGGGGAAGTTTTGACACTTCATCAAACACTTTCTCAAGCAATTTAGTCATAACGGTTTACTCCATACTCTCATGAAGTATTATACTCTGATTGAAACAAGGCGACAAGCGTTTAAAGGAAATCGGACTTTGGAATGTCTGATAAGTGGAAAAATCCAAAAAGACATTTTCTTATTATTTTAGAAAATTATGAAATTAGAGCTTTGAATGAGTCCCGTCGCAATAGGGAGGATTTTTCGATTTTTTACAGCCGCACCAGGCGACTTTTTTAGCTTGAGCAAGCGTGACTTTGATCGGACTTTTGCCGGTTTTCAGCCTCTCGTGGGCGCCATCGCAATAGGGCTGTTTTTCCGATTTTCCACAGGCGCACCACCATTTGTCTCCCGGCTGTTCTTCGACAATAAACGGATGTTTGATTTCTGACATAGAAATAGCCTCCTTGTGATGGTGGTTAAATAGGGTCGATTCATTATCTCCTGCCGGGAATTGCTGTTCAACTCCTATTTTAAAGGATTTGAAGGGTCCAAACGGACTTAAGGCTGTTGTCTTACGTCGAGGGCGTCTCTTAAGCCGTCGCCGATAAAGTTGAGGCCGAGGACGGTCAGCATGATCGCCAGGCCAGGGAAGGTGGTTAAATGGGGAGCCAGGAGGAGAAACTGCCTCCCTTCGGCCAGCATTGATCCCCAGCTCGGCGTCGGGGGCTGAACCCCCAGACCGAGGAAGCTTAGCCCCGCCTCGGCGATGATCGCCCCGGCCATTCCAAAGGTGGCTTCCACAATGACCGGGGCCATGATGTTCGGAAGGATATGGCGGGAGAGAATCCTTACAGGCGAGGCGCCGTTTGCTCTGGCGGCCTGAACATATTCGAGTTCCCTGACCGATAAGATTTGCCCCCGGATAATTCTGGCATAACCGACCCAGCCCATTAAACAGAGGGCGATGAGGACATTTCTTAGGCTGGGACCTAAAACGGCGGTGATGGCAATGGCAAGAAGGATCCCCGGAAAGGCGAGAAACACATCGACCACCCGCATGATCGCTTCATCGAGAAGCCCTCCAAAATAGCCCGCGACCGATCCGATAAGAAGGCCGGTCATCAGTGAAATCGAAACCACCGTGATGCCGACCAGGAGAGAGATTCTGGAGCCGTAAACCATCCGGCTCAGGATGTCGCGACCCAGTTTGTCCTGGCCGAAAAGGTGGTGGGCTGAGGGGCCGTTTAACCCCTCTTCCAGATGGATTTCCGACGGATCGGCCGGAGCAAAAAATTCCGCAAACAGCGCGACAAGGAAAAAAGCCACGAGAACAAAAAGACCAAAGAGCGCTGGCTTGTTATTTGAAAGTCTCATTTCTGGTATTGAATCCTCGGGTCGATAAAAGCGTAGAGGAGATCGGTTCCCAGGTTGATTAAAACGTAAGTGAGCGAAATGAAGAGAACGCATCCCTGCACAAGGGGATAGTCCCTCGCCGAAATAGCCTGAACCGTCAGACGTCCGATGCCGGGCCATGAAAAAATGGTCTCGGTGATAATCGACCCTGCCAGCAATCCCCCAAATTGAAGACCCACAATGGTAACGACCGGGATCAGCGCGTTTCTCAGGGTATGTTTCATGACCACCCTGTATTCGGCAAGCCCTTTTGCCCGGGCGCAGAGGACATATTCCTTCTGTTTGACCTCCAGAAGGGAAGAACGGATCATCCGGGTTAAGATCGCCGACATTCCCAGGCCGAGGGTGATTCCGGGGAGGATAAAATCAAGGATCCCTTCTTTTCCGGAAACCGGCAATAAGTTCAACTCCACTGAAAAGAGCAAGATCAAAAGGGGCCCGAGCCAGAAATTGGGGAGCGATACCCCCAGCAGGGCAAAAAACATCGAACCCGTATCGACCGCGGAGTGCTGTTTTAGCGCTGAAAAAATCCCCAGGGGGAGCGCGATCAGAAGCGCAATTAACATGGCAAAAAAGGCAAGTTCAAGCGTATTGGGATACCGTTTTAAAATGGTGGAGAGGACAGGCCGGTTGGAGTGAAGCGAACGCCCCAGATCCCCGTGGCCAAGCCGGTTGAGAAAATGGAGGTATTGAGCCCCGAGCGGTTCGTCGAGATGGAGCTGTTTTCTAAGGGTCTCTTTATCGGAGGACGAGGCGGTTTCTCCCAGCATGATATCGACCGGATCGCCCGGAATCAGATGAATGAGAAAAAAAACCAGCGTAATGACGCCGAAAATAACCGGGATTAAAAGGAGAAGCCGGCGGGCCAGATAAGAGCGCAATGAATTTCCTTCTGTTGAATCTGGTTTATTTGATGATGGATATTTTCGTTTCTTGCTTTAGGTTTAAAAGCCGTTAGATTATTTCATATTTGACGATCTGTTTCAATTGACTTAGCTTTTGTTTCATGTAAAATTATAGCATGAATTTAAGCCAATCCCGGGTATCTCCGGAATTTCTTTTGCATCAAATCCAGACCGTCATCTATCCGAAAGCTTCTGAAGTCAAGGTCTTTCCGCTGGCG
>JACQBY010000023.1 GCA_016201875.1 Nitrospirota bacterium | reverse complement strand
GAAGTCTGGATGGCTTTTGAATTGATTTCGTAAGCCCTCTGGGCAATGATCATTCTGACCATTTCTTCGGCAATGTTCACATTCGAGTTTTCGAGAGTCCCCTGTAAAAGAGTTCCGAAACCCACTGAGCCGGGAGAGCCGGTCAGCGCTTCTCCGGAGCCCAGAGTGGGTGAAAAAAGATTTTTCCCAAGGCTGTTGAGTCCGGCCGGATTGGTAAAGCGGGCCAGGTCAACTGTTCCGATCTGAACGGGCGCAACGGCGCCGGCTTTTGTGACCGAAAGGGCTCCTTGCGGTGAAATCGATATCGATATTGCATCCGGAGGTATCGTCAGGCTTGGGAGAACAGGATAACCGTCTGAAGTGACCAGCTTTCCATCTGCGTCTTGCTTCAAAGCCCCGGCCCTTGTGTAGGCCGTTGATCCGTCTGGCAGACTCACCTGGAAAAAACCATCCCCTTCGATCGCCAGATCTAAAGGATTTTGAGTATGCTGGAATTCTCCCTCGGAGAAAATCCGGTGGACCGCGACCGTCCGAACCCCGGAACCGATCTGAACGCCTACCGGCAAGGTCCCTGTCCCGGTGGAGGTTCCGGCGGTCTTTAACGTTTGATACATCAGATCCTGGAATTCTCCGGTGCTTCGTTTGAAACCTGTCGTCGACATGTTGGCTAGGTTATTTGCAATGATTTCTACAGAAACTTGCTGGGCAGCCATGCCGGTGCTTGCTATCATTAATGCTCTCATGTTTCCCCCTGTTTAGTTGATGGTTTGCGGTTGAAGAGTTGATAAACCCTTCAACCCTTCAACAGATTTTTACACTTTTCCTATTTCATTCGAGGCCCTGGAGGCCATATCATCCACGGCATGAATAACCTTTTGCGCCGCCTCATAAAGTCTCATGACTCTGATCATCGAGACCATTTCCTCTATCGGATTGACATTCGATCCTTCTATACTCCCTTGATGGATTTTAGCTTCAGTGGCAGGGAGCGCTCCCTCTCCCCCTGCTTCAAAAAAAGTTCCTCCGGTTTTGGCGAGATTATTGGGATTGGAAAACGAAACCACTTGAAGCGAATCTATTTCACTTCCGTTGACTGAAACTTTTCCTGCTTGATCGATATGAACGGTCCCAGGAGGAAGGGTAATGGGGCCTGATGTTCCCATTAAGAGTCCTCCTTCTGCAGTCGATATCTGGCCTTCTGAATTCAAAGTAAAGTTTCCCTTTCGGGTATATCGAATCCCTTCAGGGGTTTGGACCGCGAAGAATCCATCCCCTTCTATGGCTAAATCGAGAGGCTCCCCTGTACTCTGAATCGCACCGGGAGAAAAGTCTGTCCTTGTCTGGCTCAAGAATCCGTAAACCGGAAGAACGCTTTTATCTTCTCCCGATGTTGACTCCGTCAGAGGATCCAACCCCATAAAAAGTCCCCGGTCTTTTTTAAATCCGGAGGTATTGACATTGGCGATATTATTCGAAATTATTTCCAGGTTTTTTTCCTGGGCGATGGCGCCGGACATGATGGGATAAATAGCTTCCATTCTTGAACTCTTTCCCCTGATCCGTTGATAACGGCCAGGATTTTTAAGTAGTTTCTCTTGATTGCTAAATATGCAAGAGCTATACCAATATTTCGGGAAAAACGGAATAAGGAAATATTCTAAAAAAGAGGCGAAAAAGAGAGAATTCTGATAGGAAAATTTAGACGGATCAGCAAAGGAGGAAGTTTTTGCCGATTAAAGTAGGCAGAGCCTGCCGTAATTCAGAGGGATGTTTTTACCGCTGTTTTTGGGGGTTCGGGAATCGCTTCTTTTTTGTTATCTTTTGGTTCTAATTTATTATCTTTTGGTTCCAGGATGATAATTTCGACTCTTCGATTTTTAGCTCTCCCTTCGGGGGTATCGTTAGAGGCGATTGAGCGGAACTCTCCATAACCGGCAACAGAAAGCCGGTCCGGACTGATCGACAGGGTGGTTAGCCTGCGGACAATGGCGGCGGCCCGGGAGGTCGAAAGCTCCCAATTGGAAGGATAAAGGGGGGTTTTTATCGGTAAATTATCCGTATGACCTTCCACCTGAACGGCATTGGGGAGATCCTTGATCAGGTTGCCGATCCTGGCAAGGGAGTCGCTAAATCCAGGGAGGATATCCGCTTTACCCGATTCAAAAACCATCGTATCCGGAAGACGGATGACGACCCCCCGCGACCCTTTATCCACCTTGATTTTGCCCGTATCATCAATCTCTTTGATGGCCAGGGTAATCTTGTGGAATAACAGAATCCCGATATCAAAAGCCTCATCCTGGGTTCGGGTCCCTTCCTGGTCTTCTGTGATTCTGATATTGGTGGCTGACATGGGAATAATCGGGTTAAAGGAGGAACGAATTGCCTCAGAAACAGCTTTAAACTTCCCTTCATTGATGGCTGAAACCGAATACATAACCACAAAAAAAGCAAATAACAGCGTAATAAAATCAGCGTAGGAGATGAGCCACCGCTCGTTATTCTCATGTTCTTCTTCTTTTTTCTTTTTCATGGAGTTTAGTTCTTTTTTAATTTTTTCTTCTGTGACTCTTTGAGAAAACCTTCAAGCCTTTCCTGAATCATACGGGGGTTCTCCCCTCCGGCAATCGAAATAAGGCCTTCGATCACCAGTTCATTGGTGATTCCTTCCAATCTTCCCTTCAATTTCAGTTTGGAGCCCAATGGTAAAAAAATCAAATTGGCCGAAAGGACGCCGTAAATCGTCGCAACAAAGGCAACGGCGATTCCAGCCCCCAGTTTTCCAGGATCGGCAAGGTTTTCCATCACATGAATAAGGCCCATGACCGCTCCAATGATTCCGAATGTAGGACAATATCCCCCTGCCGCGTCAAACACCCTGGCAGACATGACATGGTATTCTTCACGAAACGCGCTTTCAACCTCAAGTATTTCTCTCAACTGGCCCGGTTGAATTCCGTCGGTTAAAAGCTGGAGCCCTTTTTTAAGAAAAGGATCTTTGACCTCTTTGACTTTGCTTTCAAGCGCGAGTATTCCCTGTTTCCGGACCACATTCCCATACTCAACGATTTTTCCAATATAATCGAGGGAATGATCCCTGGGGGAGATGAAAGCCTCCAGGCCCATCTTTATGGCGCGAATAAAAACAGGGAGGGTAAACTGGACCATGACGGCCCCCAGAGTCCCTCCCATAACAATGATAGCCGCCGTGAATTGCATAAGGGATTGGACGCTCCCCCCCTCCAGAAATTGACCGCCTAAAAGAGCGGTCAATCCCAGCACAATTCCGGCAACGGTTAATACGTCCATTGGTTTCTTTAAAATCCAAATTCTTTAAGAATATCATTGACCTGGTTCTGTTCCATTTTTTTAACGCCGGTTGAGGACTCAAGTTTATTTAAGAAAGCCCTCTGTTTTGAGACCGCCAGGTCTTCTCCTCTTTTTTCCATTCCATAGGTTACCACCAGCTTGAGAATACGGGCCTGGAGCTCCTGTAAGACAACGTCCATTCTCTTTAGCCTTTGCCCCGCAAGGTCCTGAAAAGAAAGTCCGGTCAGAATATCCATCAGGACTTTTTTATTTTCTTTGACCAAACCATTCATTTCGGACAACCGGTCTTTGAAGCTTGACCGGTCAGGAAAATGGATATCGGTTTCCAGAGACTTTAATTTTGCCGATAACAGGTCATGGTTATTTAAAACCGTCTCTGTAAATTCAAGGATTTTATGCGTCTCCTCTTCCGTAAAACGGTTCAGGTCAGACAGCTGGCCGGTAACAAAGGGGAGATCTTCCGATGCGGTCTTGACTTGAGATTCGATGACTTGCTGTTTCATCAACATGTCATTCATATCTTTCGCGAGCCTGCCTATGGCATCATATAAACCCACGGAGTCTCCCGGCTCATCAAGTTGAGTTTTCTGCTGAGTTTGATTATTCATCATTGCCTTCTCTGTGTCTATTGCCTCCGGCAAATCTTTGTTTTCCAATTCCATAGGTTGTTTCTCTCCGGCCAGAATTTGATCTGTTATTTCGGTTCAAAAATCTTATCTATCTTTTCTTTAAGAGTTTCCGCGGTAAAGGGTTTAACGATGTAATTACTGACACCGGACTGGATGGCTTCCATAATATTTTCTTTTTTGGCCTCGGCGGTCACCATTAAAACCGGCAGCGCTTTTAATGCGGGGTCCTGTCGTATCGCCTTGAGAAGGTCCAGGCCGGTCATATTCGGCATGTTCCAGTCGGAAACCACAAAATCATACTTCTCGGCTCGAAGTTTTACCAACGCGCTGTTACCATCTTCTGCCTCCTCTATGTTTACAAAACCGAGCTGTTTGAGAGCGTTCTTTAAAATTCGCCGCATGGTAGACATATCATCCACCACAAGTAATTTCATATTTAAATCTGGCATAGGTTCCCTCTTTCTTTTAGATTAATTTTACTGTTAAATTCAGCCCTTTTGATCCATTCACCTCATTCAATCATGATGCATTCGTAAAAAAATCTGAAAAAGCGGTTTTCTGTCATTCCCGTGCAAACGGGAATCCAGTTTTTCCAAGTAATTATGTGCTCCTAGTGCTTAGTTGCAAAAGTTAGCGCAAATAAATTGTCATACCCGCGAAAGCGGGTATCTAGCAAAATCAATGGATTCCCGATAAAATTATTCGGGAATGACGTAACGTGTATTATGGCAATCAAGCACTAGATTCCCGCTTTCGCGGGAATGACGACTTTTTACGAGACCATCAATCATTGATAAGAGCTGTTTTCAGCTTTAATATCGCCTGTGTGTGGATCTGGCAAACCCGGGACTCCGATACCTCCAGAATCTGGCCGATCTGTTTCATCGTCAGTTCTTCAACATAATAGAAGGAGATGACCCATTGTTCTTTCTCTGCCAGGGCATGGACTGCCTGAACCAATTTTTCCTTCCTCTCCTGATTCAGTAGGCCAAGGAGAGGGTCGATGGAATCTCCTTCCAGAATCTTTCCGATAGAAAGGTCTTCCCGGGATTTATCCAGTCCCAGATCTTCCAGACTGATCAGCGTTATCGACCGGGCGTCGGCCATGAATTTTTCCATCTCCTCAAGGGTCATTTTGAGTTCACCGGCCAATTCTTCAATAGATGGAGGCCTCCCCAGGGAATGCGTCAGGTCTGTCTGCGTTTTTTGAAGCATTGACATCTTATCATGCACCGAACGCGGGACCCAATTTTGCCTTCTGATTTCGTCCAGCATGGCTCCCCGGATTCTGAATTCCGCGTAGGTTCTAAATTGGACCTCCTTCGTGGAGTCATATTTTACGGCGGCATCCATCAGGCCAAGGATACCGGCGCTCACTAAATCGTCCATATCCATGGAGGGGGGAAGCCGGAAAGAGAAGCGGAACGCGATAAACCGGATTAACGGGACAAACCCCTCAATTAATTTTTCATGATCCTGCAGGACAGACATTTCTGGCCCCTTTTCCATTTAAAAAGCTGCTGCTACCATACTTTTCCAGAACAACTGGATGTTTCCCTTCGGGATATCCTCAGCGGGCCAATCGAGAATATTTTGGGCCAGGAGGTTAAATTCCCGGGATGACCTGGCCGAGGGATATTTCTCGACTACCGCCATCTGCTCTGAAACCGCCATGGGGAGATAGTCATCCGTGGGGATAAAACCGATATATTCAAGGGAGACATTTAAAAATTTGTCAGAAACCATTCTAAGCCTCTGGAAAACTTCCTTTGCCTCTTTTTCATTCCTGGCCATATTCACAAGAATCTTAAACTTTTTTTCACCATGACGCTGTGAGAGGACCTTCATCACCGCGTAAGCGTCGGTCATAGAAGTAGGCTCGGGAGAGGAGATCACAATGATCTCCTGGGCAATCGTATTGAAATAAATAACATTGGAAGAAATACCGGCCCCCGTATCAATGAGTAAAACATCAACCTTCTGCTCCAAACGGTCAAACTCCGCCAATAGATTTAATTTTTGCTCATCTGACAGAAATGTCAAGTCCTCCGCACCCGATGAAGTGGGGAGAATACGGATACCCGAGGGTCCATCGACGATAACTTCTGCAAGACTCTTATTCCCCAGAATCACATCTTCAAGCGTGAAATCCGGGATTTTCCCGAACAGGACATCGAGATTTCCCAGCCCCAGATCAGCATCCAGAACAACAACCGATTGCCCTAAATTGGAGAGGGAGACAGCCAGATTGGCAACCACATTGGTCTTTCCCACTCCCCCTTTTCCACTGGTGACTGCAATGACTTTTGGAAAATTCACTCTCTTATTTGTCTCCATGGTTCCTCCGTTTAATTTAAAATAAGTTCCGTCATTTTTTTGGGTGTCGCGATTTCAATATCATCCGGGACCCGCTGTCCTGTCGTTAGATATGAAATCGGTTTGCGGTTAGTTTTCATGACGGTCAGCAGAAAACCCAAAGGCCTGACTTCATCTGTCTTTGTAAAAACCAGATGGTCAATTGGAATCACTGAAAAATGCCCGATCATCTGGCTCAACTCTCTTTCCCGGGTCTGCGAAGAGAGAACCAGATGTGTTTCAAGAGGACCGGAAATCCCTTCCAGATCTCTCAATTCGGACATTTGATCCGAATTCAGATAGTTCCTTCCGGGGGTGTCAATCAACACAACCTCATTTTTCTTCTTTTGTTTAATGATTTTTCTCAGTTCATTAGAAGTGGGGGTGACGCAAACAGGAGCTCCTATGATCCTCCCATAAATCTTCAACTGTTCGATCGCTCCTGCGCGGTAGGTGTCGAGCGTCACCAATGTTACAGGCGTCTTATTCGTAACATATTGCGAGGCAAGTTTGATGAGCGTCGTGGTTTTTCCGGATCCGGTCGGACCGACAAACGCCATGGCCGGCATTTCTTTCTCTCCCTCGCCGCCGGGAGGGGTAATCCTGTTGAAGATGCCCGCCACCATCTGTTCGATATAAACTTTTACAGCATCGGAGTCTTCGAGTTCTTCAGGAGTCAGCTTTTCATGTAATAAACGGATCAAACCAAAAGCCGTCCCCATATCGAGCCCGTTTGACACCAAACGGTCTAATAGAGCGGTCAACCGGGAAGGGAATATTTCAGCCTCCGGCTGCCGGAGGGCATACCCCGAAATCCTCCTCATTTCATTACGCATTTCTTCCAGGCAAACCCGTAACTGTCCATTTTCAATCTGGCACTCCTTTCTGAATTTCTCAAAGGATGCTTTTAAATCGCGCGGATCTTCTTCAAACAAGCCAGCCGAAGGGGTTTCCTCTTCCGGGGAATTAACCTCCTTGAGAATCTTCTCAAATAAGCCCTTCTTTTCTTCATTTCTCTTGAGAACCGGATGCGGGTCTATCGCCGCGGTCACTTCCACAAAGGGCCGGCTCAACAGCCCGAATATCCCCCCCTTTTTTCTCACCTCGCGGGTTTTGAGGATGACCGCATTCGGGCCGAGTTCTTCCCTGACCGCTCTCAGGGCCTCTGACATCTCTAAAGCTTCAAATTTCTTAATCTTCATCAGGCAGTTTTATATTCTCAAAGGATTGAATCTTGATTTGTTTGACCACTTCATTGCTCGATAAAACCGGAATGGCCGGGAACGGCCTTTCCGTCAATTTTCTCAGGTGAGGCCTTACAACCGGAGATGAGAGGAGAACCGGCTGAACATTTTTTAATATCATTCTGTCAGACGCCTGTTTGATTTTTTGAAGGACTTTTTGCGTCCAGACAGGGTCCAGCGTCAAAAACGTCCCGTTAGGGGTTTGTTGAATCGCCGAGGCAATAGCCTGATCGAGCCGGGGATCGAGCGTCATGACCGTGAGAGACCGGTCCGGAGACTGGTACTGGTGAGTGATCGTTCTGGCCAACGCCTGCCGAACGTACTCGACAAGAATATCCGGGTCTTTTGTTACGGAGGCGTGGTCGACAAGGGTTTCCAGGATCGTTCTAAAATCACGGATCGGGACCCTCTCCGCCAGAAGCCGTGAAAGAACACGGACAACTCCCCCAAGAGATAAAAGGTTCGGGATCAATTCTTCAACCAGCTTCGGCGACTGTTTGCTGAACAGGTCAATCAGCTGTTGGACCTCCTGCCGGCCTGCCAGTTCGTGGGCGTTATTTCTGATGACTTCCGTCAGATGGGTGGCAAGGACCGAAGCGGTATCCACTACGGTGTATCCGGCCAGTTGTGCCCGTTCTTTTTCTTTTTCATTAATCCAGATCGCGGGAAGTCCATAGCAGGGTTCTTTTGTAGGGATTCCCTGAATCCCCCGGTCTATGCCCGAAGGGGTCATCGCAAGGTAATGATGGACCATGGCCTCACCCCCTGCCACTTCGATTCCTTTAATTAAGATTTGATATTCATTCGGCTTCAACTTCAGATTATCCTGGATATGAATCTGTGAAATGACAAACCCCAGCTCCGAAGCCAGCTGTTTCCGTATGGCGCTGATTCTTTTAAGAAGCTCCCCTCCCTTTGATTCATCGACCAGAGGGATCAGGCTATATCCAATATGGAGTTCCATCAGGTCGAGAGGCGCAATTCCAACAGCCTTTTCCTCCCGAACGGCCGGTTTCGCCTTTTCGACCTCTTCTTGCGCTTTTGCTTTCTCACGGGTATTCCTGACCATGATTCCACCCCCTGCCATCATGGCCGCAAGGAGAATAAAGGCGGCATGGGGAAACCCCGGCATCAGGCCGAGGAAAAAGATGATCCCGGAAGCTCCCAGGATCGCCTGTGGGTGGACCATGATCTGGTTGCCGACTTCTGTTCCGAGATTAGATTCGGCCGCGGCCCTTGTCATCACGATGCCGGCGGCGGTAGAAATGATTAAAGCCGGAAATTGAGCGACAAGCCCTTCACCCACGGTCAGAAGAGTAAAATTCTGGGCGGCTTCAGACAGGCTCATTCCCTTTTGGAGGACGCCGATCACCAACCCTCCAAAAATATTCACAAGAATAATGAGTATGGCGGCAATGGCATCTCCCCGGACAAATTTGCTGGACCCGTCCATGGCTCCATAGAAATCGGCCTCCTGGGAAATAGCCAGTCTCCTTCTTCTCGCTTCCTTATCATCGATCAGCCCGGCATTCAGATCGGCATCGATGCTCATCTGCTTGCCGGGCATGGCATCCAGCATGAAACGGGCCGCCACCTCCGCGATACGGCCTGAACCTTTGGTAATAACGACAAAGTTAATGACAATTAAAATAACGAATACAATCAGGCCGACGGTATAGCTTCCTCCGACCAAAAGATCGCCGATAGACTTGATCACCTGTCCCGCCGCATCGGAGCCTTCTCCCCCATGCATAAGGATCAGGCGCGTGGCAGCCACGTTTAAAGAAAGGCGAAACAGGGTGACAATCAGAAGAATGGAGGGAAAAGCGGAAAAATCAACCGGCTTTAAGGTATACATCGATACGAAAATGATGGTGAGGGCCAATCCCATGTTAAAGACAAGAAGGAGGTCGAGAACAGCCCGGTGAAGAGGCATAATCATCAGAAGAAGAACTCCCACCACGGCGACACTGAGGACCATCGCGCCGCTTTTCACCACAATGCCTGCAGGTCTGTTATGGGTTAATGTTTCTGCCATTTGTTAAGCCTTTCCCGGTCTCTGAGGATTTGAATTCATTTTCCCCCGGAGACGATAAACATAGGCCAGGACCTCGGCCACAGCTCTGTAAAGGTTCTGGGGGACGGTCCCTCCCACCTTTACATGTTTGAAAAGAGACCGCGCAAGCGGCTTGTTTTCCAGTACGGGAATGCCATGTTCCCTTGCTTTTTCTCTGATAATCCGGGCGATGACACCTGCTCCCTTTGCCACCACGCGGGGCGCGCCCATGGAGTCCTGCTTATACATGAGGGCCACGGCAAGCCTCGTCGGATTGGTGACCACCACATCCGCCTTTGGAACTTCGGCAATCATCCTGTTTCGTGACAGTTGTTTCTGAATGCTCCGTATCCGGGATTTGACCAGCGGGCTCCCTTCGTGTTGCCGCATTTCATCTTTTATCTCCTGCTTGCTCATTCTTATTTTCCGCTCGTACTCCCATCTCTGATACCCATAATCCGCGGCTGCCAGGACAGAAATGACCCCGCCCATCCATAGCGCAAGATGGAACAGGAGTCCGGCCATCAACCGTAGCTCATCCTCTGACGAAGACTGCACCGATTCAATCGCCAGGGGAAGATTTTTACGGACGGAATAATAGGCGACATAGCCGATGAGACAAAGTTTGAGAAAGGCTTTTATCCCTTCCACGCTTGATTGAAGAGAAAAAAGTTTTTTGATCCCGGAGAGAGGATTGATACGGGAGAGGTCGGGCGCAAAAATGGAGCCTGTCCATATCAATCCCTGCTGTCCGACGATGGAAATGATGGCGATCCCGCTGAAAATAAAAAGAAGGGGGAGGAGGATCTTCATGCTCTCAACCATCCCTGTCATCATCAATCCATAGAACATTCTTTGATCCATCGGCCTGAAGAAAGATTGCGCCCAGAGCGTCATCATCAACTCTTTAAATTGGGAAATCATTAAGGGGCCGAAAATGCTCAAAATAAAAGCCCCTCCGAGAATAAGAAGGGTCGAGGTCACCTCGCGGCTCCTCGGGACATTCCCTTTCTTACGCGCCTCGGCACGGCGCTTTGGAGTTGCCTTTTCAGTTTTATCCTGCTGGTCGGTATCCATTCTCTACCCTCTACACCCTCTGTAAAAGCTCATTGAGTACCCCGCCAAGGTTGTGAAACTCCCGGCTG
>JACQBY010000130.1 GCA_016201875.1 Nitrospirota bacterium | reverse complement strand
TGATTTTCGGCGTGGAAGAGAAGAACGCCGGAATTTAAAAGGTAAGACAATTCAACGTTATCAGGCTGAATGGCAAGAGGGGCATTGACCACGCGGCACATCACCAGAAGCACCAGTGGCATGCGCCCTCCGGGCCATGAGGCAACCACTTCTAAACCTCTTAATAAACCAGGCCCTGCGGTAGCTGTCAGCGCCCTGACTCCCGAACGGGAAGCCCCGGATATCGCAGACATCACGCCGATCTCTTCTTCGCCTCTATAGTAATCTTTTAAATAGCCTTCGGCATAAAGATAACCGACCTGCTGCATCGTTTCGCTCTGAGGGGTAATCGGATAGGAAATGGCAATATCCACGTTTGATCTCCGTATTGCTTCTTTTGCCGCTTCGCTCCCGGTAATAAACACTTTTTCCCTGGGGGCGTCAAAAAACATATACTCCGGCGTGACCACGCGCTGCTGAGACGCTTCGCTGACTTTTTCCTTTTTTGGGGTCTCTGCCACCGAGATGACATCTCCCTGGGGATTTGTTTTGACTTCTGCTGTTACTCCTTCGGACACGATGAATCCTCCTTAACTAATGAACAGATGATGGTTTCTCTCTAAGCGCTGCTTATATCATTTCATTCAAAAAAGTTTAAAAAAATTCAAAAACAACTGCTCTTTTAAAAAGTTACAACACTTCTTAAGTTGGTGTCAAGGATAATTTTGGAAGGGGTTTTAGAAAGAAATTCAAGACACTCTCCGACTGGAGAATTCAACAATTTCCTTTTGAAATCAAGGTGTTTCTGTGAAATGGGTCCTCCGGCCGGTTTGACCGTCGCCATAGACCATAAAGACTCTTTTCCCCTGCCGTACATGGTAACTTGCCCAGGCGGGAGATTTTCCTTCGAATTCGGCCAGGGGATCCTCTCCCTGGGCCTTAAAATAATCAGGATAACTTAAACCGGCCTCTATCACTTCAGCCAAAAGACATTCGGTGGTAAACCCTTTTCCCTTTAAAACAATCTGACTGAGAATTTTTTCAATCTGTTCAGGATCGTTAATCTCTATCGGCTTCACTTTTTAGCCATTTAAAATGGTTTTTAATAACTTTCTTTTTCGGACGGAAATTTCCCGCTCTCCACGTCTGACTTATATTGGAGAATCGCCTTCCGGGCCGTTTCTTTAAGGTTGGCATACTGCCGCACAAACTTCGGAACAAACTGGTCAAACAGTCCCAGCATATCATATAAAACCAATACCTGCCCGTCGCAATCTGGGCCGGCCCCGATTCCGATGGTCGGTATGGAGAGACTTTTTGAAATCTTTCTGGCCAGCTCTGCCGGAATCCCTTCGAGTAAAAGCGCAAAAGCCCCGGCCTCCTGAATCAGCCTCGCGTCAGACAAGATATTTTCAGCATCTTTTTTATTTTTCCCCTGAACTTTGTATCCGCCCATCTGATGAATCGACTGAGGCGTTAATCCTAAATGGCCCATCACAGGAATCCCGGCGCCGGATATCGCCTTGATCTGCTTGATCATGGACGATCCCCCCTCTAGTTTAACCCCCATCGCGCCTCCTTCTTTTAAAAACCGGCCGGCATTCCGGACCGCATCTTCAACCGAAGCCTGATAGGATAAGAAAGGCATATCCGCCAGAACAATCCCCTTTTTGACCCCTCTGGAAACCATCCGGGTATGATAGATCATTTCATCCATCGTGACAGGAAGGGTATTGGGGTTCCCCTGCACCACCACGCTCAACGAATCTCCCACGAGGATCACATCGACTCCGCCATCATCCACAAGCCGGGCAAAAAGATAGTCATACGCCGTCAGCATGGTGATTTTTTTGCCTTCTTCTTTTTTTTTCTGAAGATCAGGAATCATCATCGGATTATTTCTTTTCAAGCGTTTTCTTCGCGGACTCCAGGGTGTTTAACAGAAGCATGGCGATGGTCATCGGTCCCACTCCCCCCGGAACAGGCGTAATCAGTCCGGCTTTCTCTGAAACCTTTTCAAAATCAACATCTCCCGCCAGCTTCCCGTCGGGAAGGCGGTTGATCCCCACATCGATCACCGTAGCCCCCGGCTTGATCATCTCTTCCGTCACCATTTTCGCTCTCCCGACCGCGGCAACAACGATATCGGCTTTTTTGACGACTTCTGCCAGATGCGCCGTTCTGGAATGGCATACCGTCACCGTGGCATCTTTCTGGAGGAGGAGAAAAGCGAGCGGTTTTCCAACCAGGTTGCTTCTTCCTAAAACAACGGCTGAAACGCCCCGGGTTTCAACTTTCATATATTCCAGAAGTTTCATCACCCCCAGCGGCGTGCAGGGAACAAAACCGGGCTCTCCGGTCGCCAGTTTTCCCGCGTTGACCGGATGAAGGCCGTCGACATCTTTGCCGGGCGATATGGCATGAATGATTTTTCTTTCGTCGAGATGTTTGGGAAGAGGAAGCTGGACAAGAATGCCATGGATTTTCGGATCCCGGTTAAGAAAATCAATCAGCTTGAGAAGCTCCTCTTCGGTGGTATTTTTATCCAGTTCATGAAGTTCGGAGTGCATTCCCGCCTCAAGGGCCGATTTCTTCTTATTCCTGACATAAACCTGCGAGGCCGGATTATCTCCGACCAAGACCGTCGCCAGTCCCGGGACAATCCCCCTGGAAGTGATTTCCCTGACCTTTACCGCGATCTCATTTCGAATTTCAAGACTGATCTTTTTTC
>JACQBY010000133.1 GCA_016201875.1 Nitrospirota bacterium | reverse complement strand
TTCGAGAGCGACATCGGCCCCGGCGCCGATGGCAAAACTGACATCCGCTGTTGCAAGAGCCGGCGCGTCATTAATCCCGTCTCCCACCATGCCGGTTAAAATTCCCTTTTCTTTAAACTTCTCGACCTCCCGGGCCTTATGCTCAGGGGCAACTTCTGCCAGAAACTGATGAATGCCAGCCTGGGCGGCAATCGCCGTAGCGGTCGCCTTATTATCTCCGGTCAGCATGATCACCTGGATTCCCATCTCCTGTAACAGAGCCACCGCTCTCGCAGAGGTTGGCCGGAGAGGGTCTGTAATCGCAAGAATTCCCGAAAGCCGGCTCCCTTTGCTTAAGGCAATAACCGTTTTGCCAGATCGTTGAAGCGTTTCGATCCGGTTCTGTTCCTCAAGGCCGATCTCGATTTTCTCTTCCTTTAAAAAATGGGGAGAGCCGAGAAAAACCGTTTCTCCATCCACACTGCCGGTTACCCCTTTTCCCGGAATCTCTTTAAAATCACTCAGATGGGCCGGGGTCATTTTAAACGCCTGGCCTTTGGCGAGAACAGCCTGGGCAAGGGGATGTTCCGATCCCTGCTCCATCGTACAGGCCAATCTCACCACCTCCCGGTCGCTTATCCCCTGAAAGGGGACGATATCGGTCACCTGAGGCTGACCAAGGGTTAAGGTCCCTGTTTTATCAAAAATCAGGGTCCGGATTTTTTCAGCCCGCTCCAATGCGGCGGCATTTTTCACCAGTATTCCCGCCTGAGCTCCCCGGCCGCTCCCCACCATAATAGCGGTAGGGGTGGCAAGCCCGAGCGCGCAGGGGCAGGCGATGACCAAAACCGCCACGGCATTAACCAGGGCCACGGAGAGCGTCCCTGTAAAAAACCACCAAAAAAGAAACGTTCCAAATGAAATGGCCACAACCACCGGAACAAAAACCCCGGAAATCGAGTCTGCCAGCCTTTGAATGGGGGCTTTAGAGCCCTGGGCCTGTTCGACCAGCCGGATAATCCCCGCCAGGGCGGTGTGCGAGCCGACTCCGGTGGCCCGGGCTTTGAGCATCCCATGCTGGTTCATCGTCGCCGCATAAATTTTATCACCGGTTTTTTTCATCATCGGCAGGCTTTCACCGGTTAACATCGACTCATTGACGCTCGATTGACCTTCAATCACTTCGCCGTCTACCGGAATGCTCTCTCCTGAACGGACAATGAAAACTTCCCCTGCTTTCACCCCGCTCACTTCACGATCTTCAATCTGACCTTCATGCTCAATATGCGCAATCTTCGGCTGAAGGTTTAAAAGCTGTTCAATGGCCGAGGAGGTTTTTCCTTTTGCGCGGGCTTCAAGCACTTTACCCATCAGGATCAACGTCATGATCGTCGCGCTCGCTTCAAAATAAACATGCTGGTTCAGTTTAAAGAGCGTCACCATGGCGCTAAAAAAATAGGCCATGCTGGTTCCCAGGGCAATCAAGACTTCCATATTGGCCCCTCCGCCCCGGAGGGCATGGTAAGACCCTTTGTAAAATTTCCAGCCGATCCAGAATTGAACAGGAGTTGCAAGAGCCATTTGAAACCATAAGGGAAGCATGATTGGGAGTCCCAATAACGCTCCGATCATTTGACCCACAAGGGGCAACGTAAACGCCGCAGAAATCCAGAATAGCTTTAGCTCTCTTTGATAGGCCTCCTGATGGCGGGCTTTTTCTTCGGGAAAACCTGATTTCGAAATCTCCCGCGCTTCATATCCTGCCTTTTTAACGGCTCCAATAAGCGTTTCAATCGGGACGGTCCCTGCTTTAAAACGGATATAGGCTTTTTCCGCGCCAAAATTTACCGCGGCGGCCACCCCTTCTATTTTATTGAGAGCTTTTTCAATCCGGCTGGCACAGGAGGCGCAACTCATCCCTTCGAGCGCAAGCTCGACATTTTGCACCGGAACCTGATAACCGGCCTTTTCGATGGCCTGAACCATCGCGTCGGGTTTCACCCGGCCGGGGTCATAATCGACCTGGGCTTTTTCATTGGCAAAACTAACCGCCGCAACGACTCCCGGAAGCTTATTTAACCCTTTTTCAATCCTTGCGGCACAGGCGGTGCAGGTCATCCCCTCAATCGGGATGTCGGCATGTTCTTGATGATGGATGAGTTCGGCGGCCATTTCTCTCCCTACTAAATATACCCCTATGGGGTATGTTATAAAAATAGCATAGCCTGGAGTCAGTATTCAAGAAATGTTTTTGGGGGGGGGAGATGAAAAGATTATGTCCGCTGCGGAACCGCTCCCAAAGCAAGCTCGGAGGCTCCCAACAACTGTCAGGACATGATTAATTCTAATTTTTCTTTCGTAGCAGAAGGAAGCCGCACAGGAGCAAAACATTCTTCGGGATACAGATAATCCTCACCGGATTCATCAATTACCCTTATCTGGTGATGTTTCTCAGCGCTTCTATCGTTTATCACTTCGTATATCTTTCTAATTTCCAACGAAGCTTTAAACCCATGATTATCGACACAAATCATAAAATGTTTTTTCATAGACATCCCCTTAAAAATATCTTTTGATCTTCATTTCTTTTTTTCCTGCACCGTGGCCTTCATACCAATGCACTTCTGCCTCAAGAATCGAGCCATCTTTTAATTTCACCTGGCAGATCCCTTTTAATTTCTTCCAATTTGCTCTTCCATAAACTTTGTTCAATCGATTCAAGTTCTTTATTCCATGTCCAACAGCAATTGTTTCAATTTCCCGTATCTTTCCTATTATTTTAAACTGCTCTCTCATTGATGTCACTTAAAACTTTCGTGATAGAAATCCTGCAGACCGCACCACCAACCCAGTCGGATTGGACGGACTACAAGTTTTTCTTTTGCGGCTTAAATCAAATACCACTTTCAATTTGATTATATTCTTCTTTCAACTTAACAAGTTTTTCTTTTTGCCCTTGATATTCTTCTTGTGTAATTAAACCCCTGCGGTATACCTGCAATAGAAATTCTTCTTGTTCTGTAGCGTTCTTTTTCGTATTACAGGTTCTACAAGAGGCGACTAAATTAGTTTTATAGTTTTGCCCACCTTTTGTCCGGGGCAGTAAATGGTCAAGATAAAAATCGTCTCGCTGTATTTCTCGCAAGCAATAAAAACACTTATAATCTTCTCTTTTCAGAATTTCTATTCTTTTTTGAGGGTCGGTATAAAAATCATCTTTTGAATCATCAACAAATTCGTCGGTTTTTTCTTCGCTTTTTTTAATCATCTCTTTAACCTCTCGAATTTCTGATGGCAACTTAACTTCATATTCGTTAATTTGTCCGGGCTTCGGTGGCCGTTTCTCAATAATTCGCAATCTTACAAGATCATTAACGCCTCTTTTTACAACATCGTGAGACATTGGCTGTCCTAAGTCGGAAAGTAAGTTTTCGCCCAACTCTGATAATTTTACTGTTATAGTTCTTTTCCCTTCTTCAAAATAGGCTCTTTTGAAAAGGAGAATATACATCACAAATGGTCTAACTTTTAACAATCTAGACAGATATTTTGTCGCATAATCAAACTCTGTTAAAAATTCTATAGCCGACAAAGATTCATATTGCGGTTCTTTGCCTGTTTTGATTAACTCTTCAATTTTATGCTTTATATAGTTTTGCATAAAAAATTATTTGATTAAATCTTCAATATGAACGCCCAATGCTTTGGCGATTTTCGCCATAGTTTGGACGCTCGGTTTATTAACCGTTCCGCTTTGCGGAACCGCTCCCAACATTTAACATTTTCTAAAACATTAGCGACATTGCGGGAACATGTCGCGAGCAAGCTTTGTGGGACGGAGAGGGTGGGATTTGAACCCACGCAGGCCTTGCGACCTGAACTGATTTCGAGTCAGTCGCCTTCAGCCGGACTCGGCCACCTCTCCCATAAAGCTTTTTAATGACAGGATAAAACGGTTTTCTTTTGGATTCTGAGTTCTGAAAAAAACTGCTGTAAAATATGCGAGCATTCCTGCTCTAAACAGCCGGAATCCATTTCAATCCGGTGGTTTAACTGGTTATCGTGAGGAATATTCATGAGCGACCCGCACGCCCCGGCTTTAGGATCAAAACAGCCAAAAACCAGCCGTGGAATCCGGGCATGCACCAGCGCCCCGGCACACATCACGCACGGTTCTAATGTCACATAAAGGGTTGCGTCGGACAACCGCCACTTATTTAAAAGCCTGGAGGCCTCCCGTATAACAACCATCTCGGCATGCGCCGTCGGATCATTCTGGCTTTCTCTTAAATTATGGGCTCTGGCGATCACCTGATTCCCGGCAACAAGGATCGCTCCGACAGGGACCTCCCCCTTCACATAAGCGGCTCTTGCCTCTTCTAAAGCCAGTTGCATATAAAAATGATCTTGAACGTTCATGAACTTATCCATCCGAATCTCATGGAGTTTAAGAGATAATCGGCAAAAATGTCAATCTTTTTAAGGACATCATTTTAAGGAAGAGCGGGATAATCCACTCCAAAAACATTGTTTGTTGGGCTCCCCGGATGATACTATGACACCGGTAAAAACCTGTTTTCTAACTTTTCAACTGAACCGATCCATGTCTTCCAAACCTGATTTTTCCCACTCACAAGGCGCCGAACGTTTTCATGCGATCATCATCGGCGCGGGCGCCGCAGGGCTCATGTGCGCGTTGACCGCAGGTCAGAGGGGGCGCCGCATCCTCCTGTTGGATCATGCAGACCGAATCGGAAAAAAAATCCTGATCTCAGGCGGAGGCCGCTGTAACTTTACGAATCTGGATGTCCAACCCGCCCATTATCTCTCCGGAAATCCTCATTTTTGTAAATCGGCCCTAAGCCGTTTTGGGCCGCACGATTTTATCGCCCTGGTTGAAAAACATGGCATTCCCTATCATGAAAAAAAATTGGGACAGCTTTTCTGCAAGGGAAATGCTATCGCCATCGTCAACCTCCTCTCAGAGGAATGCCGGCTCGGCGGCGTTCAGATTCAGACAAACTGTTTAGTTGAAAAAATCGAACCGCAGAAATTCGCAGAAAAAAGCTATTTTACCGTTAAAACCAGCTCAGGGACCTATGAGACAGAATCATTGGTGATCGCCACAGGGGGGCTATCCATCCCGAAAATGGGAGCAACCGATTTTGGATATCGGGTCGCAAAACAGTTTGGTCTCGGGGTACGGCCATGCCGGCCGGGCCTGGTCTCCTTTACCCTGAATCAGCGGGATCTGGAAGAGACCCATGGCCTGGCCGGAACTTCCGCGGAGGCCCTGGTTTCCTGCAAAGAACAGACCTTTCGAGAGTCTGTTCTTTTCACACACAAAGGGTTAAGCGGTCCGGCCATCTTGCAAATTTCAAACTACTGGGAACCGGGCGATGAAGTCGCCATCAATCTTCTTCCCGATTTCGATCTCACAGAAGCCATTAAAAAGTGGCAGAACGAACGGCCGAAAGCGGAACTCAAAACCCTGATTGGCAAACGGCTGACTAAACGTCTGGCCCAGCAATGGCTTGCTTTATCGTGCGAAAACAAGCCTGTCAACCAATACCATCAAAAGGAAATCGAAGCGATCAGCGCGCGATTCCATCATTGGCGGATCATCCCTTCCGGAACAACCGGTTACTCCGTCGCGGAAGTCACCAGAGGCGGGGTCGATACCGATGAGCTTTCCTCAAAAACCTTTGAAGCAAAGCGTATGAAAGGCCTCTATTTTATCGGAGAGGTGGTGGATGTAACGGGATGGCTGGGGGGTTATAATTTTCGCCTATTCTCCAGAATCTATGGGTAAATAAAGGGAAGGGATAGAAATAAAAGAGCATTGTTTCCCAGAACTGTATTAAGATGTTTACTTTTGCGAAGAGAACACTTAAGGCAGAGGAAGGAAAACAATGCTAG
>JACQBY010000125.1 GCA_016201875.1 Nitrospirota bacterium | reverse complement strand
TCTCGTTAAACAAAACTTGGAGTGTCATCGATGGAACCAGTTAAGAGTGTACAACAGGGCGGTATAAAAAAGAAGAGTCAAGATCGAAGCAGGCGTTATCCTGCAAATAGAGGAGAAAAATCATCCAATTACCCTAATGAAGTGGTTATTATGGGGGATGAAGATTTTATAGCGTTTCATTGACGACAGATTGGGCGGGGAATAAATAACCAGGCAAACAGCACAACACCGGTTCAGAAAAGAAGTGTTGCATTTTAGAACTATTAATTCTAAAATGCAACTATGATTCCCCGGCACTATTCAGATCGACTTCGTCAGCTGTTGCGGACATTTCCCATCGTCTCCGTCCTCGGAGCCCGGCAATGTGGAAAGACCACCTTTATCAAGACCTCTCTCCCACGGTGGCAATACCTGGATATGGAGAAACCCTCCGACGTCATCCGACTGTCAGAAGATCCGGAAGATGCTTTAAGACTCCTCAAGGAACATTTTATTCTGGATGAAGCCCAGCGCCTGCCGTCTCTATTCCCCGTTTTGAGAAGCTTCGTCGATCAACATCCAGAGAAGGCCGGTCAGGTCGTCCTTCTCGGATCTGCATCACTTTCTTTAATTAAACACATCTCAGAAAGCCTCGCCGGACGGGTGGGATTCCTTGATATGACCCCTTTTCAATGGGACGAGGTGCGTGGAAAACGGAAAACGTTCACTCTTGACGCCCTGTGGTTTCGCGGCGGCTTTCCGGGCTCCTTTCTAAAACCGTCAGAAGCCACACGGACCGACTGGTTTGAATCCTACACCCGCACCTTTATCGAGCGGGACCTTTCTGTTCTTGGAATAGACGTGTCGGCGCCTCAAATGAGGCGGCTCTGGACCATGCTGGCTCATCTGAACGGAGGGATATGGAACGCCTCACAAATCGCCGGAGCTCTGGGAACCTCCTACCACACCGTCAACCGTTATACCGATATTTTAGAACAAACCTTTCTGATCCGGAAACTTCAGCCCTATTTCGCCAATATTGGAAAAAGGATCGTTAAAAGTCCAAAACTTTATTTCCGGGACACCGGTCTTCTCCACTACTTTCTCGGCTTAAGGGAAGCTAAAACAATGGATGTTCATCCGGCACGCGGCGCCAGCTGGGAGGCCTTTGTCATCGAACAGATGATTTCAAACTTTCAGCATTTATCACCGGGAACTTCGGGATTTTATTGGAGAACCTCATCCGGCGTGGAAACGGACCTTTTAATTGAGCGCGGGAACAAACTGATCCCCTTTGAAATTAAACTTCACTCCTCACCGGCATTGAACGAGGTCACCGGTTTGAGTTCATGCATGAAGGATCTAAATATCCCGCGAGGTTATGTGCTGAGCCGGGCCAAAACGGATTACTCTCTGGGACATGGAATTAAAGTCCTCTCTTTCGAGAATCTCATCGCCTCTCCCCGCCGGCTCCTTGACCTGTAGAAAAGATCATTCCGTCTGTTAACTCTTTTGATTCTTTAGAAAGGCAAGGATTGACACGTTGGCGGGGAGGAATTTATGATCATTTAAGCCGGACTTTTTGACCCATTTAAATTCCTGACACCCTTCAGGCCTGAGATCTCCTCCTTCCCACTCACAGCGAAAAAAATGGAGGGCGACCTTCCGGTCGGGATAATCATAGTCAATGGCCAGAACTTCGCCCCCGATCCTGACGTCGATCCCCAGTTCTTCACGGACTTCACGGACCAGGCACGATTGTAAATCCTCCCCGCTCTCCCGCTTCCCTCCGGGGAATTCCCAATAATCTCACAGATGGCTTTTACTTTTTCTCCGGGTTATCAGGAATTTTTTATCTTTTTCAATGACGGCGGCGGCCACTTCGATTCTGTTCACGATCTTTTGATTTCCCTCGCCCCTTCTCCGTCGATCTTCGTCACGGTAATCACGCATTCAGGCCCATTTTTTCCAAAGGCCTTTTTCATGGCAGCGCCAATCAAATCGGCCCGACCATGCTCATGGGTAACGGCAAACATCGTCGAGCCTGCCCCGCTGATGGAACATCCAGTCGCCCCGGCCTTGAGAGCCGCTTTTTTGACCTCGTAGAAACCGGGAATTAAACGTGACCTCACCGGTTCCACCACCACATCGGTCATCGCCTGGCCGAAAAGGAGGGGGTCGTTTTTGCAAACCGCCATCACCATGGCGCACGAATTGGACATATTGGCGATCCATTTTTCCATTTCAATTTTTTTGGGGAGAATCTTCCTTGCCGTTTTGGTCATCAAAGGGAAATCAGGCGTGGCGAGGATCACGCTGAGACCCTTTAACATTCCGATCTTTAAGACTTTTTTTTCAAAAGGCCGGGTTAAAATCACCCCGCCATAAAGGGAGGCCCCGATATTATCCATAAAAATCGCCCCGCTGACATAACTTTCGGCCTCCGTTGAAATCGGGAGAAGCTCTTCCTTGCTTAACCGGCCGCCAAAAAGGAGATTGGCCGCCAGAGCCCCCGCAACGGCGCTTGCCGCACTGCTCCCCAGACCATTTCCGGGAATATTCTTATCGATCCAGAGATCCATTCCGGACTTAACACCGAGTTTTTGAAGAACCCCCTTCGCCGCGATCCCGGCCGTATTTTTACCCGCTTCCAGGGGGAGCTTCCCGCCGTCACCCCGGATTTCCAAAATCCGGACCCGGTTAATTTTGTTTTTTCTGGCCTTCACCGTGTCGCCGATCTTTTTAACGGCCATCCCCAGCGTATCAAAACCGGGGCCGATATTCCCGACGGAAGCGGGAGCAAAAACCGTAATCTCATTCATAAATTCATCCTTTTTAAATAAATCACCCCCCCCTCCCCTTGTGGGAGGGGATGAAGGGGAGGGAGGTAACCTGCCAGGTCTCATTCACCCTCACCCTAACCCTCTCCCATCAAGGGAGAGGGAATTCCAAGGAATCTCTATCTTTGTCGCCGGGATTATACCATAAGTTTGCATAAAGGGATGATTTTGAATATAATTAAAGAAAACCGGAGATTTTGAAATGGAAACGATGATTGAAACAGAGATGGTTGAAAAAGCGCTCGATACGATCCGCCCGGCCCTTGCAAGAGATGGCGGGAACATTTTATTAGTTGGGGTCGAAGGGACAAAGGTAAAAGTAAAGCTGATCGGGGCCTGCCATGGCTGTCCGAGTTCAGGGTACACCCTCCGGTTAGGAGTCGAACGGCGCTTAAAGGAATTAATCCCCGCGATTCAGGAAATTATTCAAGTTTAACAGCGTTCTCTTTCAGGTAAGCCTCTATTTCTTTTTCTATCTGTTGCTGGCTCCAGCCGAGTTTTCCGGCCATTAAACGGCAGATTTCCTGGAGCCTCTCTTTTGAAACCATCCCCTCAAGAGCCAACAGCGTCCTTCTTCTCATAAAATCAGAGAGCGTCAGGGCCATTTCAGTTTCGATGGCATAGATGACTTCTGCTTTAATGTTGGGGAAATCCGGATCGATCTTTTTTCCGAGCTCCTTATTTTTTTCCACCAGATCAAGCACCTTTGAGGCCTTTGTTCCATAATGGTTGATCAGATAGGAAACGGTAGAAACCTCAAGACCGTAATGGCCTCCCCATTTCTCACCGTTTTTCCGGAGGTACTCTCCCAGGCCCTTTGGAAAATCTCCTCCGTATAGAGGCGCCTCCGCCGTGGCGCAGGCTTTTAGATCGGCTCTCCTCAGCCACTTTCCGACCCGGTCAATCACCTTTTCCGCCGTGCTCCGGGAGGTGGTAAATTTCCCCCCCGCAATCGATATCATTCTCATGGGGCTTTCGACAATCTTGACTTTGCGGCTCACCGATGAAGGAGGAACTCCGGGAGAATCCAATAGCGGCCTGACCCCCGAAAAAATCGAGAGGATCTCTTTTTCTTTTAAATGAACCCCCGGAAAAAATGTATGGGTCTCATCCATCAGATATTGGATCTCTTCTTTAAGAGGACGAACATCGCCGGGGTCTCCCTGATAATCAATATCGGTCGTTCCGATTAAGGAATGTTGACCCCATGGGAGGATAAAAAAGATCCTCTTTTCATCCCGGGGGGAGACCACGACAGCCTGATCTCCCGAAATCCGGGGGACAATGATATGAGTCCCCTGCGTCATCCGGACTTTTACCGGATTTTTCTCCCCGGTAAGTTTAGCCACCCGCTCCACCCAGGGGCCGGTGGCGTTTACAAAAAATCTCCCCTGAACTTCAATGGTCTGTCCGGTTAACTGGTCCTTTAACAGGGCCCCCTCCAGCACTCCCCCTTCGATCTTGAATTGCTCCAATTTGACATAATTGAATACGGCGGCCCCGTGTGATTTTGCATCGAGAATGTTTTCAAGGACCACTCTGGCGTCGTTCATCTGCGAGTCGCAATAGACCCCCGCCCCCAGTAATTTTTCCGGATTGAGGGAAGGAACCCGTTTTAAAGTTTCTTCCCGTCCGATCACTCTATACCTCTCCCTGTTTTTAAAAAGGGAGAGCGCGTCATAGATAAAAAGACCTGCGCGGATCTTCCAGAGGGGCCTGGGCCCATCTTTATAAACCGGGATTAAAAAAGGGAGGGGGTGAACCAGATGCGAAGCGATCTTCTCCATAATAAACCGTTCCCGGAGGGCTTCAAAAACAAGCCCCAGGTCGCCATATTCAAGATAGCGGATTCCGCCATGAATAATCTTGGATGTCCGGCTCGAAGTCCCCCATCCAAAATCCTTCTGTTCGACCAGAAGAACGCTGAGACCTCTCATCGCTCCGTCCCGGGCAATCCCCGCCCCGAGACTCCCCCCTCCGATAATAATTAAATCAAAGCCGGAGCCGTATAAATGACTAATTCTGTCCATAGGCCGTTCACATTCTATTATGAATTTAAGCGCTGTTAGATTATGATAAAAACAATTCGAGACTATCTGAATATGGCCGGAAAAAAGAACCCGTCACATTTTAAAATCCAGCGGAATCAACTCCTCGTTCAATTATACCGTGAATTTGATTTTAGGTCTTCTCTTTCAACAGACCCTGTCGGCTTTCTCTCCGGCTATCGGAAAGTGGCAGACATTGAAGGGGTTGCTTTTATCAGCAGCGCCCTCGCCTTTGGGAGGATCGAGCTTTTTAAACCGGTCATCGCGAAAATCCTGGAAATGGGAAAGGGGGACTTCTCCCAATTCATTCTCGACTTTAACCCCTCAAAAGACAAGTCGTTATTCAAAGACATTTATTACAGAATCTGGACCGGCGAAGACCTGGCCTGCCTGATCATGGCTTTGAAAACCATCCTGATCCGGCATGGCTCTCTTGAAAGCCTTTTTTTAAAATATGACAACCCGGCAGAAGAGAGTCTGGAACAGGCGATGATCCATTTTTCGGAAGAATGGGTGAAGTTCAATCCTGAAAAAATTTACGGGATCAATCAATTCACGCGGAGTTTCAAAGCCTTTGTCCCCTCTCCCCGAAGCGGGAGCGCCTGCAAACGATTTTGCCTCTTTTTAAGGTGGATGGTCAGAAAGGGAGATCTCGATTCCGGAATCTGGAACAGCGCCTCCCCATCCAGGCTGATTATTCCGCTGGATACCAATATCATCAGGATAGGCCGGTTTTTAAGACTGACCCGGCTCAAAACAGCCGGCTGGAAAATGGCCAAAGAGATTACAAAATCGTTAAAAGAGATTGATCCTGAAGACCCGTTAAAATTTGACTTTCCCCTCTGTCATTTCAGTATCCGCGGAATCTGCCTGGCTAAAGAACCGGGGACGTTATGCGGTCTCTGCCAGACGCGGAAAAATTGTTATTTCAAGACATGAAGATTATTTTGAGGCAAGGTGTTTAAGCTGTTCATAAAGCTCTTTTTCTTTTTCTGAAATTTTTTCAGGGAGGATGATCTGCAAGACAACGAAAAAATCTCCTCTTCCCCCCTTTTTTTTCAATAAACCTTTTTCTTTTAACCGGAGTTTTTTACCCCCCTGGCTTCCCGGCGGAATTTTTAATTTCACCGGGCCGTCAAGCGTGGGAACCTGAAGCTCCGTCCCCAATGCGGCATCCCACGGGAAGACCGACTGGGTCATCAGAATATCATCCCCCTCGCATTTAAAGAGGGGGTGGGTCTTGATTTTGACCGTGAGATAAAGGTCTCCGGGGTTCCCTCCGTCGGGATGCCCCTGCCCCGCCAGGCGGATTTTCGACCCCTCATGAATTCCCGGGGGAATTTTAACTTCAAGATGTTTCCGCCCCTGCGCCGTTTCCAGCGATATTTTTTTGGTCCCTCCCCGGTGGGCATCTTCGAGCGCCAGCTCAATTTCTGCCTCGACATCCTCCCCTTTCACGCTCCTCTGCTGTGTGGACGCCCGCCATTGAGCCCCCTCTCCCCGGCCCCCGCCAAAAATAGACTCAAAAAAATCACTGAAGGACCCCATCCCCCCAAATTCACCCGTAGAAGACGAAGAACGGAAAGTCCCTTCTCCAAAACCGGGAGGAGGGGTGAAATCCATCCCTTCGCGGTAGTTCGCGCCATAACGGTCATATTTTTTCTTTTTTTCGGGATCGCTCAAGACTTCATAAGCTTCATTGATTTCATTGAACTTCTCTGCCGCCCCTTTTTTATGAGATGGCGCGGCGGTATCCGGATGATGTTTTCGCGCAAGTTTTCGAAACGCGGACTTGATCTCCTGCGGGGTTGCGTTTTTCCCCACTCCGAGGATTTCATAATAATCTCTAAACTTGACGCTCATACGTTATTCCTCTCCGTCCTAATGTCATTACTTTTTCATTATATCAAGATCAGTACGGATTTTCCCCTCTTTCCATCTCCAGAAATTCCTCTTCTGTCAGAATCTTGACCCCCAGCTCTTTGGCCCGGGCCAGTTTCGATCCCGGATTTTCCCCCGCAACAACAAAATCGGTTTTAGAGCTCACGGAGGATGCGGCGGATCCCCCTTCTCTTTCAATCCTTCCGGTTAATTCCTCTCGGGAAAAAGATTTAAACGGTCCGGTGATCACCATTTTTTTCCCTTTCCAGATCCCCCCTTTTTGAACCGGCTCGTATCTGATTTCTACTCCCCCCATTAAAATAAGAGAAATGGTTTTTTTATTCCGGGGTTCTCTAAAAAAATGGACGATATTATCGGCTATTTCCGGGCCGATCCCATGTATCGCGGTCAGATCTTCAGCCGTTGCTTTTTCGAGGCTGTCGAGCGAGTCATAATGGTGGCTTAAAAGTTTAGACACAGATGACCCGACCCCCCTGATGCTTAATGAATAAAGAAACCGGATAAAAGAAACCTTTTTGGCCTTCTCGATTTCGTCGATCAGGTTTTGGGCTGACTTTTCTTCCCATCCCGGCAGGCCGACAAGATTCTCTTTTTTTAAATAAAACACATCGGCCAGATCTTTTAATAATCCATTTTTAAAAAGCTGTTCGGCCTTTTTTTCTCCCAGGCCGGTGATCTCAAACCCTTTTCTTGAGGCGAGATGGACGATTTTACCCTGGATCTGCGCCGGACAGGACAGGTTGATGCAATAAGAATAGGCCCCCTCTTTTTCTACCTCCGAACCGCAAACCGGACAATTCCGGGGCATCTGAAACGGCGTTTCACTCCCGGTCCGTTTTTCAACGACCGCTTTGACCACCTCGGGAATCACATCTCCGGCCCTTTCGATAAAAACCATGTCTCCTTCCATGATATTTTTTTCAAAGACTTCTCCCTCGGTATGAAGCGTCGCCCGCGATACCGTCACCCCCCCGATTTGCACCGGCTCCAGAATCGCCACAGGGGTCAGAATGCCGGTCCTCCCCACCTGAACCTCTATTTTTTTAATCCGGGTGGTCATTTGGGCCGATTTGAATTTATAGGCCAGGCCCCATCGCGGATGCCGGGCGGTCTCCCCGAGTTCCCCATGGTAGGCGATTTGATTCACCTTTAAGACAACGCCATCGATTTCGAAATCCATCTCCCTTCTTTTCGTCCCGATCTCATGTTGCCTTTGAATGGCGGATTGAATCGAAGAGGAAAGGGTAATCTCGGGCGAAGTCTTAAACCCCCAGGCCTTGAGCTGTTTTAATATCTCCATCTGGGTCCTAAATTGGGACCCTTCAACTTTTCCCACCCCCCATGCAAAAAAATGGAGCCGTCTTTTGACAGTAACCGCAGGATCAAGCTGTCTGAGCGATCCGGATGCCGCATTTCTCGGATTTGCAAAAAGGGGGAGGCCGTTTTTAGCCTGAGCCTGGTTGATCTGCTTAAAAACGCCGCGGGTCATTAACACTTCACCCCGGATATCCACCCGCGGCGGAAAGGGCTCTTCAGAGTTCCCTCTACTCCGGAGTTTTAAAGGGATGGTCTGAATGGTCCGGAGGTTGGCGGTCACATCTTCCCCCCTGACGCCGTCCCCCCGCGTAGCGCCCTGGATCAAGAGACCGTTTTCATAAATCAGGGAAGCGGAGACGCCGTCATATTTAGGTTCTACGACATATTCTACCGCCTCGCCGGGAATAACTTTACGGACTCTCTGATCGAATTCCAGAACCTCTTCTTCGGTAAAAGCGTTATCGAGGCTTAGCATCGGCATATCATGGAGAACCGTCCTCCCTAAATTTTCAACGGGAGCGCCTACGCGCTGAGTCGGAGAATCGGGAGCGGAAAATTGCGGGTAGGTCTTTTCCAGTTCAACCAGCCGTTTGAATAACCGGTCATACTCGGCATCGGCTATCGACGGTTGGTTTAATACATAATAAAGATAATTATGATGATTAATCTCATCGCGAAGCTTTTGGATTTCAGTCAGAACAGGGTTGGCCATGATGAACATTTTCTCTCTGGACCGGTAATATTTTATATTTCACCATAATTAAATATCCAAATCTATTGTTTTATTTCAAAGGGTTATGCTAACCTTTGAAAAGGTCACCTTATGAAAAATTGGTTAAAAGCCGGATTCATTCAAACCAACCCTGCGTTTGGCGAAAAAAAGGCCAATGTCGATCAGGCTGTTGAAATGCTCTCTTCGGCCAACGCGGAATTGATGGTCCTCCCGGAGTTATTTAACTCGGGCTACCAGTTTACCGCCAAATCCGAGGTCATCTCCCTCTCGGAAGAAATCCCCGACGGATACACCACAAAAAAACTCATCAAAATCGCCAAACAGAAAAAAATGTTTATCGTGGCCGGCATACCGGAAAAAAAAGGGAAAAACTTTTACAATTCTGCCATTCTGGTCGGACCCACCGGTTTTATCGACGTTTACCGGAAGATTCATCTCTTTTATGAAGAGAAAGTCTGGTTCACTCCGGGGAACAAACAGCTCAAGGTCCATGACATCGGAAAAGCGCGGATCGGCATGATGATCTGCTTTGACTGGTTCTTTCCCGAGGTTTTCAGGGTGCTGGCCCTGTCGGGAGCCGATATCATCTGCCACCCGGCCAATCTGGTCCTCCCTCACTGCCCTCAGGCC
>JACQBY010000138.1 GCA_016201875.1 Nitrospirota bacterium | reverse complement strand
GTAGCAAAATGTTCGCAGTACCCCTTTTTCTGATAAAAGAGAAAATCTTCCATCGGGGCATGGTCTTTTGACGGAGCCACCGAAAGCGAATAGGCATAATTTCCTTTGAGAAAGCCCTCAATCGCCCGGGCTTTTTCGTAGAGGGTATGAGAGCTTTCTGTCGCTCTCTCCGCCAGCCGGACCACCCGCTCCTTATCGGTAAAAGAATAATCCGCATAGGTTTGATTTCCCCGCTGATCGGGAAGCTCCGGAAGGGTCATCCCCTGATCCTCCGGAGAAAGTTCCGGGATTAAAGAAGAGACTTTATAGTTTATTTTAACACCGGGCTTATATTGAAGCGCCAGGTTTCCCATTTCATCCATATAGAAACTACGAAAAGGGGATTCCAGCCGGACCGCCCGGCCGGGAGCAAAGAGAACCTGCGTATCCATCGGTTCAACGATATACTCCTGCGCCAGCGGAGCAGGTTGTTTTTGTTTGGACTTTGCCTTCCGCTTCAACAGAGGATCAGGAATCTCCTCCCCCGCGGGAAACGCCCGCTGGCGATGGAGCGTGTTTTTCCACGACACCCCGTCGTAGACATTAAAAGAGGTCCCCCGGATATACATTTTCGGAGGAGGCACAGAGAGAAAAACCCGCATCACCACAGTCGGGTCGAGCTTCACCGGACCCATGCTCCCGAAGTCGACTTTTTCGGAGAATCCGCTGGTTCTGATTTCTCCCCCTTCTCCTTTTTTCAAAAACCCTGCGCCGGCGCGCGGAATGATAAAAAAAATCAAGATCGTAAAAATAAAAGAGAAAATCCCCACCCCCAGCGTCGTCAAAAAAAAGGGGAGGGTAATCACCTCTTCAGATTCAAAAGTGTCCGGAAAAGGACTTCCTTCAAGGACCCCGTAAAGACGGTTTCTCTCCTCGATTTCAGCCTTCATCTGGTAAAGGATCATTCCCCAGGTTGCCACCATTAAATAAAAAAGGAGAAAAAAAGCAAAGGAGACTTGAAAACTGAGAGCGGAGGCGGCCAGAATCTGAAGAAAACTGACCAGAAACAACTGAATAAAATCCCTGGACCGATTCAGGGTAAACAGCTTGATCAGCAGAAGGAGGTTCAAAAAATAGGCGCTGGCGATCAGGAGGCTCTTCGACCATAAGGTCCAATCCAGCAGAAAAAAGAGGAAGCTCCCCAGAATAATCAAATTCACAACCCCTTTTGGGAACTCAAACTTCCGGTTTTTTAAATTGAAAATAAAGCTGACGGAGATCATGCCCACCACAAAAAGCGAAAAGAACATGGGAAGCTTATGGGTGAGAGTCAACGACTGAAAACTGGCAAAAGCCATGAGATGAACAGAGAGTAAAAAAGAGGTCTTGAACTTCATGCCGGATTCCAATAAGGGAGCCGGTCGATATCGTCGGGCCGGAAAACTTTTGAATATCTCCCCGTTTGAACGGGGTAAAAAGGGGAGATCAGTATGGCCGGAGTAGAAAGGTCTTCTCCTCTTCTCTCCGGTTTTTCTTTATCGTAACAGACATCGAGCGTTGCCAGAATCGTCAGGATCTCTTTTAACTGATGCATCCCTGTCCCGCCAGAGAGAAGGGTCTCACCGTCAAAAAAGGAGACCCAATACCCCTCTTCGAGATAATACCGGCAATAAGAGGCGGCCAGTTCAATCCCTTTTTCAAACCGCTCAAGCGATTCTTTGGAAGGGGGATTTAAAACCCTGTTCGAAATCCCCACAATCACTTTTTTCTCATCTTCTTCTTCGTATTCACGGACCATCAGCTTATTTTTGCGGGCTGAGGTTTTCCAGTGAATCGCCCTTGCATCATCCCCGGAGATATAGGGGCGAAACTGGTATAACGAATTCCCCGGCCCTTTTTTCAGAGTTGCGGACGGTCCGGTTAAAGCCCTCTCTTTTCCCGGAGGGGAGACCCTGAACACCCTCGGAAAAACGAGAATTCCAGCCTCTTCCGTCTCCGCTTCAGTCCGGGTTTTGAGAAAAACCCCGAATGGAAACCGGGTCGAAAAAGAGACCCCCTTCGGACGATAAACTCCCCGCCTTCGGAACAAAACAGAATAAGAACGCTCCTGAAGCGCCGAAGGAGGGAGTTTAAAAAAATACTTATCGCGAACCGGCCCTCCCAAACAGGCTTCCAGCGAATCGGCCACATGAAGAGAAAAAGAAGGGACCACTGTTTTATCATTATAGACAACGAGTTTGATAGAGACCGGCTCCCCGGCATAAATCAGGAGCGGCGCCAGCCTCCTGTAACGAAGGCGGTTGAGACAGGTTTCGGACAATATCCCGGAGACCAGCATCAGGCTCAACATCATCGCAAGGATCATGTAGAGAAGATTATTCCCGGTATTGATCGCGGCGGCGCCGATCAATATCATTAAAATAATAAAACGGGTTCCCATAGAGGTAAAAGCAAGGGACCTTGATTTATAGGAAAGTCTTATCGGTTTCATGGCAAACCGGTTATAAGGGAACCGGAATCCGATCCAAAAGGGTTAAAATCGGGTGGTCCTCCGGGGCTTTTCCTCTGAGAGAGGCTTCCCGGTTTAAAATCACCCGATGGATAAATACCAGCGGAACCAGGCGCTTCACATCATCGGGTATTCCATAGGCCCGCCCTTCCAGAAAAGCCAGAGCCTGGACGGCTCGATAGAGATAGGTGGTCCCCCGCGTGCTGACCCCCAGCTCAAAAAGGCCGGAAGAGCGGGTCTCATCGACAATGGCGAGAATATAATCGACCAGCAGATCCGACATCTTGACCTGCAGAACGCTCTGTTGAAGCTCGAGAACATCTTTACTGGTTAAAACCGGCTCAAGACGGTCGATCGCATGAGAAAATGCCTGAGACAAGAGGATGGTCTTTTCGTCTTTCATTGAAGGATAACCCATTTTCAGGCTCATCATAAACCGGTCGAGTTGAGATTCCGGCAAAGGATAGGTCCCCTGGTACTCAACCGGGTTTTGAGTGGCAATAACCATAAATGGCTCGGGGAGGGTAAAGGTCTTATTTTCAATCGACACTCTCGCTTCGCTCATCGACTCCAGCAGACAGCTCTGAGTCTTCGGCGTCGTCCGGTTAATCTCATCGGCAAGAATAATATTCGAAAAAATTGGGCCGGGAGTAAATTCAAACTGCTGTTTGGCCAGGTTGTAAATCGATACGCCCAGAATATCCGAAGGGAGAAGATCGCTGGTAAACTGGATCCGCTTAAAGGAGCAATCAATCGAGCGGGCGAGGGCCTGCGCCAGGGTCGTCTTACCCACTCCCGGAACATCCTCGATGAGAAGATGGCCTTTGGCCAGAAGGCTGACAATAGCCATTTTAACAACCTCTTCTTTTCCGGTAATGATTTTTTCAATATTCGATTTTAATAAACTCACCCTTTTGTCTAAACTCATATTGTCGCTTCCCTTTTATGGTATTATTCCCGATATGATCATGAAAAAAGTTCGATTAACAGCAAGCGGCCATCATAAATAGTTGAAATTTATAGTCAATTTGTATATTTTGTTTTGGCGGCTTCAATTAAGTGTATCAGAGGGTCCGGGAACCGTCAATTTTGCCAGAGCGTTATCCATGGGTTATTAGAAATGGTCAAAATAGGATTAACCGGGGGAATCGCCTCAGGAAAAAGCACCATCGCCAAACTATTTAAAAAACTGGGGGCCGAAGTGATTGACGCAGACAAAATTGCGCACAACGCCATTGCTCCGGGCACTCCCGCCTATAAGAAAATTGTCAAAATATTCGGATCCCGGCACTTAAACAAAAAAGGTGAAATTAACCGGACCGCTCTCGGGAAGACTGTTTTTTCTGATCCCGAAAAATTAAAAAAACTCAATGCCATTGTCCATCCCGAAGTTTTTAAAGAAGAGAAAAGGGAAGAAAAAAGGATCAGAGAGAAAAAACCTCATGCCGTCATTATATTCGACATCCCCTTATTGTTTGAAACCGGCTCTTATTTAAAAATGGACAAGGTTATTCTGGTTTATACCAGGAGAGAGGCGCAGGTTAAAAGACTTATGACAAGGAACTATCTCACAAGAGAAGAAAGTTTAAAAAGAATCCGGGCCCAGATGCCCTTCTGTCAAAAGAAAAAGCTCGCCGATTATATCGTCAGCGGAGAAGATGCCGGATCGAGAACAGAAAAAAAGGTTAAACAAATTTATCAAAAAATTAAAAAGGAACTCTCAACTTTTCGAGGTTCCTGACATTGGACCCTTACTCCTGCTTCGGCCTTCTCCCTTGGCCTGATAAAGGGACCGGTCAGCACGCTCCAGCAGGGTTTTTGTCGTATCCCCTGAAGAATAAATTGCGACTCCAATGCTAACCGTCTGGGTCATGGCCCCCTTTTCCAGGGAGATTGAACTCTCCTGAAAATCGGAAACAAGCCTGTTGGCGACAATCATGGCCCCCTCCATCTCTGTATGCGGGAGAATGGCAATAAACTCATCTCCTCCGTAACGACCTAGATAATCTTCCCTCCGAAGGGACAGCTTCATTTTTTGCACAGATTCTTTTAAAACAATATCGCCGTTCAAATGGCCAAAAGTATCATTTACTTTTTTAAAATAATCCAGATCGATCAGCAGAAGAGATAAAGGATATTTGTGACGGAAAACCCTCCGGATTTCGTTTTCGAGAGACGCCAGAATCGTCTTGCGATTCATCACCCTTGTCAGGTCATCCAAATTAATCATTTCTGCCAGACTCTGGAGCTGACATTTTTCTCTGCATACCCTGCTAACCTGGCCTGTCTCCGCCACTTCTTTTTGATTTTTCAACGGGAACTCCTTAAAGTAAAGTTAATGTAAATGTATTATTTCGATCTCTGCCATGTTCAAAAAGTTATCCGATGAATGGAAATCTGTCAAGTAACCAAAAGGCTTCCCATAAGCGGACCAGGGGAAGAAAGTTGACTTACACCTGAACACTCCTATATATTTAACGCATGGCTATTCATAAAAAAACCTCCCGATCCGTACGCAAAGCGATCATTCCCGCCGCCGGACTGGGAACCCGCTTTCTTCCCGCGACCAAAGCTTCCCCAAAAGAGATGCTGGTCCTTGTCGACAAACCGTTAATCCAGTATGTCGTGGAAGAGGCCGTGGCCTCAGGAATAGAAGAGATTATTATCGTCACGGGGAGAGGTAAAAGGGCCATTGAGGACCATTTTGACGTTTCGTTTGAACTTGAAGAAACGCTAAAAAATAGCGGCAAAAATAAAATTCTTGAACAACTCAGAGGAATTTCCAATTCAGCGAAATTTTGCTACGTCCGCCAGCCCCAGGCGCTCGGCCTGGGCCACGCGATTTTATGCGCCGCCCATTTAATCGGAGATGAACCGGTCGCGGTCCTTCTGGGAGATGATCTCATCGACTCTGAAACGCCGGTTCTTTCAAAAATGATCGACCTGTATGAACGTTTCAAGGCGCCTGTCATCGGAGCGCATCGGGTCTCCATGGATGACATTCACCAGTATGGGGTCATCTCGGGCGAACCTTTAGAAAAAAGATTATTTAGAGTCTCCGATCTGATTGAAAAACCTGCTCCCCATGAGGCCCCTTCGGATATCGCCGTCATCGGACGTTATATTTTAACTCCGGAAGTTCTCAAAATCCTGAAAAAAACCAAACCGGGCAAAAACGGGGAAATTCAGCTCACCGACGGGTTAAAAACCTTCGCCAGATCAGCCCCCTGTTATGCTTATGAAATCGAGGGAAAAAGGTATGACGCGGGAGACAAGCTCGGGCTGTTAAAGGCCACGGTTGAGTTTGGATTAAAAAATCCGGAATTTGGCAAACAATTTGAAGACTTTTTAAAATCTCTTCAGTTTCATCAATAATCGTTTTCCGGCGGAGATCAAAGGCCCCTGAATTTTAATGAAAGGATCCATTGTCCACATCAGTCGACTCAGAAACAGCTCAAATAGAAATCCCTGACACGCTCCCTTTATTGCCGATCCGGGATATTGTGGTTTTCCCTTATATGGTACTTCCCCTCTTTGTGGGAAGGGAGATGTCGATCAAAGCGATTGAATCTGCTCTCGCCTCCAACAAAATGGTCCTTCTGGTGGCGCAGAAGTCTCTTGATATCGAAAATCCCGAGACAAAAGACATGTATTCCGTAGGAACCGTCGGAATGGTGATGCGGATGCTTAAGCTCCCGGATGGCCGGATTAAAATTCTGGTCCAGGGGATTTCAAAAGCCAAAATCACCGAATATACAGAGACCGCCCCATTTTACACCGTTAAAATTGAAAAAATGATCGAAGAAAAAATCGAAAAGCTCTCTCTTGAAGTTGAAGCCCTGATGAGAACGGTCAAGGAACAGCTGGAAAAGATCATTAATTTCGGCAGGGTGGTCGTTCCTGATATCATGGTCATCCTGGAAAACATCGAGGACCCCGGCCGCCTGGCCGACATGATCGCCTCCAATATCGGTCCCAAAGTGGAGGTCGCCCAGGAGATCCTCGAAATGGCCGACCCTATCGCCCGCCTGAAAAAGGTCAAAGAGGTTCTTGCCAAAGAACTCGATGTTCTCACGATGCAGCAGAAGATTCAGGCAGAAGCCAAAGGGGAGATGGATAAGACCCAGCGGGAATATTATCTCCGGGAACAGGTGAAAGCAATTCAAAAAGAGCTTGGAGAAATCGATGACCGGTCGGAAGAAATCAATGAATTGAAAAAGCGAATCCAGGACGCAAAAATACCTGAAAAGGTTAACAAAGAAGCGGAAAAACAGCTCAAGAGGCTCGAGCGGATGCATCCTGACAGCGCCGAGGGAGCCACGATCCGGACCTACCTCGAAACCATGGTCGAACTTCCCTGGAGTAAAAAATCCAAAGATAAACTCAACCTCAAAACAGCTTCAAAAATCTTAAATGAAGACCATTTCGACCTTGAAAAAGTCAAAGAGAGGATCCTCGAGTTTCTGGCCGTCCGGAAATTGAACGAAAAAATGAAAGGGCCGATTCTCTGCTTTGCGGGCCCCCCCGGCGTCGGGAAAACCTCTCTGGGAAAATCGATCGCCAGAGCCCTGGGGAGAGAGTTTGTGAGAATATCCCTGGGGGGCATCCGGGATGAAGCAGAAATACGGGGACACCGCCGGACTTACGTCGGAGCGCTTCCCGGAAAGATCATTCAAGGGATCAAACAGGCGGGAACCCTGAACCCGGTTTTTATGATGGACGAAATCGACAAAATCGGAACCGATTTCAGAGGAGACCCTTCTTCGGCCTTGCTTGAAGTCCTCGATCCCGAACAAAATAATTCGTTTATGGACCATTACCTGGCCGTCCCTTTTGACCTCTCAAACGTCATGTTTATTACCACTGCCAATCTGATTCACACCATTCCCGGACCGCTCCGGGACAGAATGGAAGTCATCGAGATTTCAGGCTATACGATTGAGGAAAAGGGAGGGATTGCCGCGCATTACCTGATTCCAAGACAGCTTGAGGCCAACGGGATCACGAAAAAGCAGGCGCATCTTACCGAACCTGCCTTAAAAAAAATCATTTCAGAATATACCCGCGAAGCGGGCGTCCGGAACCTTGAAAGGGAAATTGCCACCGTCTTCCGGAAAATCGCCCGTAAAATAGCCGAGGGAAAGCCCAAGCTCTATCAAATTACCCCGGCTAATTTAGACCGTTATCTCGGCATTCCGAAAATTCTTCCTGAAGAGGAGATGAAAAAAGATGAAGTCGGCGTCACCACAGGCCTGGCCTGGACAGAGGCCGGAGGAGACATTATTTTTATTGAATCGACCCTGATGAAAGGGAAAGGGATCCTCCTCCTGACAGGCCAGCTGGGAGATGTCATGAAAGAATCGGCTCAGGCCGCGCTCAGTTTTATCCGCTCAAAGAGCAAAGAACTCGGAATCAACCCCGATCTCTTTTCCAGGAATGATATTCATATTCATGTGCCGGCCGGCGCCATACCCAAAGACGGGCCTTCGGCAGGGATTACCATCGCCTGTTCGATTGCCTCTGCCCTGACCGGCATTCCGGTAAAAAAAGAGGTCGCCATGACCGGCGAAGTCACCCTCCGGGGGAGAGTCCTTCCGATTGGAGGATTGAAAGAAAAAATCCTGGCCGCAAAAGCCGCCGGCATTAAAACGATTATCCTCCCGAAAAGGAACGAAAAAGACCTTGAGGAAATTCCCAAACATATTAAAAAAGATATTAAACTCATTTTCGTCGAATCGATGGAAGAGGTTCTGCCAATAGCTCTGAAACAGCCACTTTCTTCTAAACATGAATCGACGCAAAAAAAATGCAAACCCAAAGAAAAAACTATCCGTCCCCGTCATACAACCTCTTCTTTCAATGCCTGATCTTACGGTTTCACAATCAGGCGAAAGAGAGCTTTTAAAAAAAATATTCAGGAAGCGTCCTGCCCCCTCTTCCGGTCTTCTCGTTGGGATGGGAGATGACGCCGCTGTGGTCAGGCCCAAAAAAGGGCGGGAGCTTGTATACACCACCGACACGCTGGTGGAAAACATTGATTTCAGCTTAAAATATTTTTCTTACCGGCAGATCGGGGAAAAAGCGATGGCGGCTAATTTAAGCGATATTGCCGCCATGGGAGCCGATCCGATCTATTTTTTACTGACTCTGGGAATTCCCTCTTATACGCCGGTTAAAGAGGTCATGAAGATTTTTGAAGGGCTGAGACCTCTCGGAAAAAAATTTCACACCGACCTGATCGGAGGAGATCTCTCGGAGGCCCCTTTTCTTTTTGTCGGATTGTCGATGATCGGCGAAGTAAAAGCCGGGGAGAAGGTATTGCGGAAGGGGGCAAAGCCGGGAGACTTCTTATATGTCACCGGAACGCTTGGCGACTCAAGAGCCGGCCTGGAAATACTGAAAAAAAATCCTTCTCTGTCTGAAACCTCTTCAAGTTTTAAATTTCTTATGGCAAGGCATTTAACGCCGGCACCGAGAGTCGAAGAAGGGCGGCTTTTAAGCAAGCAGGGGCTCGCAACCGCGATGATGGATATCTCAGACGGAATCACAACAGACCTGGTCAATTTAACCGACGCAAGCGGCGTCGGGGCGGACCTTTTGATCGACGAGCTCCCTCTCTCCGCTCCGCTTGTCCGGTACGCAAAAAGGAGGAACAAAAACCCTTATTCCTACGCGTTATCCGGAGGAGAAGATTTCGAGCTTTTATTCACGGTCTCCCCAAAGAGCGTCAACAGAGTCGAAAATCTGATCCGTTCAGGAAAAATCAAAGCCAAAGCGGTTGGCAAAATGACATTGAAAAAAGGACTCCGCTACATTGATAAAGAGGGGAGAAAAATCATTATTAAAGAAAAAGGGTACGAACATTTCATCCCCCGATCAAATGAATGATGACGGCTATTTTAAAAACTAAATTCAAAGAACTCCTCCACCTGAATGATTCGCCGCAAAAAATCGCGATGGCTTTTGCGGTCGGCGTGTTTATCGCCTTTTCGCCCATTATAGGATTCCATACGGCCATGGTTTTTCTTGCCGCCTGGGTTTTCCGCCTGAATCTGGTTGCTTTATTTATCGGCGCCTTTGTCAATAACCCCTGGACCCTGGCTCCTCTCTATGGCCTCTGCCTCTGGTTTGGTATTTCCCTGTACGGAGGGATATCAGCATTTCCCGACGTCTCCTGGAAGCACCAGACTTTTATGACAATCCTGAAAAATTTAAAACCCTATATCGGCCCATTTTTTCTGGGGACCACTATCCTGGGAATCATGTTTGCTGTTTTATCCTACTTTTTGATCTTTTTTGTCATCCGGCAGATAAAAAAACCAAAGAATGAAATAAGCGTTTAATTAGAATATTCACAATATAAAAATAATAATTAACGGGGGAGATGATCATCATGAAAACAACGATGAAAACCGTAACGGGATTCTTAATTCTGATCCTTTTTACCGGATGCGCCACTGAAGGAGAGCATACCCGGGCTCAAAAGGGATCTCTGATGGGGGCACTCGGAGGAGCGGCTGTCGGCGGACTGATCGGAAGCCAGAGCGGTAAGGCGGGCCAGGGAGCCTTAATCGGGGGGCTGGTCGGCGCCCTTGGCGGAGGTCTGATCGGAAATTATATGGACAAACAGGCCGCCGAACTCGAAAAAGTGGCGGAAACCAAAAGAACCCAGGACGGAATCCTTGTGACCATGAAAGACAAGATCCTCTTTGACCTCGGAAAATCGGAATTAAAGTCTGAGTCAAAAACCTCTCTGGCCAAAATAGCCGAGGTTCTCAAAAAATATCCCAAAACCGATATTACGGTGGCCGGTTATACCGATAGTACCGGTTCAGCCAGCGTTAATGAAAAACTCTCGCAAAAAAGGGCCGAGGCGGTACAGTTTTTCATGGTTGATAATGGCGTAAAGTCGGGCAGGATCACCGCAAGGGGATTCGGGAGTGAAAACGCCGTTGCTGACAACAGTACGGCCGAAGGGAGAGCCCAGAACCGCCGCGTGGAACTCCATATCGTTCCAAACGATGATCTTGTCTCGGAAGCTCAAAAAGAGCAAAAGTAAAGAGCCGTCGAAAAACCTTCCTCATCTGGAAGAAAGTCACCATTTTGGAAGGAACGGTTACTCCTGTTCATTTTGAATTTCATTCCAACGAGGTTCTCTACCCTGAATATGAAAAGCAGGAAAAGGGGAGAATTCAAAAAAGGGGTAAAGCCGAAAATTTTGTTTGTTAAATGTCCTAAGATTTCTTACGGGACCACTCGGTGAGCAAGCTTTGAGAAAGGGGCGATGTAAGCCCCCCATGATCAGGTCTAACGGACTGGCGTCAGCCAGTCGGAATGAGCCTTATTCTTTCCCTTTACGATCGAAAAGAATTGTTCCTGAAGTCTTTGCGTGATGGGGCCGGGTTTGCCGGCTCCTATTTTTCTTCCATCCACTTCACGGATGGGAGTGATCTCAGCGGCGGTCCCGGTAAAAAAGGCTTCATCGGCAATATAGAGCTCATCACGGGTAAACCGTTCTTCTCTGAAGGGGATATTGTTTTCCTTCGCCAGGGTAATAATAGAATTCCGGGTGATTCCTTCCAGAATCGAAGTCAGGGGGACTGTTTTCAATTCGCCTTTTTTGACGATAAAGATATTTTCTCCCGGCCCTTCGGCCACAAAACCATCAGGATCAAGGAGAAGGGCTTCATCAAACCCCAGTTCTTTTGCTTCTATTTTGGCCAACTGTGAGTTCACATAATATCCGGTCACTTTTGCCCGGGTCATGCTGATATTCACATGATGCCTGGCAAATGAGGAAATCTTGACCCGGATCCCATTTTTAATCCCTTCGTCGCCAAGATAAGTCCCCCAGGGCCATGCCGCAATTATCACCCGAATCGGATTATCCTTTACATAAAGCCCCATTTCACCATATCCGATAAAAGCAAGAGGACGGATATACCCTTCTTCCAGTTCATTAACTTTAATCGTTTCTACCGTCGCATCGACGATTTCCTTCTGGCTGAAGGGAATCTTCATCCGGGTAATATGGGCGGAATTAAAAAGACGTTCAATATG
>JACQBY010000137.1 GCA_016201875.1 Nitrospirota bacterium | reverse complement strand
TGGCTGTTCATGATGAAATCTCCCCCAAAACGATTCGCCCTTTCTTTCATCCCAAGCAACCCCAGCCCTCCTCCGATTTTAGTTCCAGGGGGATCTGAATTCACCTTAAATCCAATACCATCATCCGCGATTTCAAGGCAAACACTTCTGTCGGTCTGAAGAAGAGAAACATTGATATGACCTGCCCGGGAGTGGCGAACCGCGTTGTTCAACCCCTCCTGGAGAACCCGGAACAGGGCGCTTGCCCGGTCAGGGTCAATGATTATCTCTTCCGGCTCAATTCGGCATACAAACCGGATTTTTTCGCATTTCGCCTGCATGATTCCAGTATACCATTCCACTGCGGCGGCCAGACCCAGATCATCCAGAGCGGCGGGCCTCATTTGAGAAGCGATTCTCCGGATGCTGGCAACCATTTCCTTTGTGTTGTTTGACATGAGTCTGAGTTTTTTTTCTGTCAGGATATCGATCTCGCCAAGATGATCTTTCAGCCAGTCAATATCCAGATTAAAACCGCTCAAAGCCTGTCCGAGCTCATCATGAATTTCCCGCGAAATATTTTTCCATTCCTCTTCCCGCAGGTTGTCCGTATACACCGCCAACTGACGAAGTTCGGCCGTCCGCTCAGATACCCGAATTTCGAGTTCCTGGTTAGATTCGCGTAGAGCCGCCTCGGCAATCTTCCGGGCCGAAATGTCATGCATATATACAGATATTCCCTCAGGAGCCGGATAGGCATGAACCTCCATGTGCAAACCCATCAACGGATAGGACTCTTCGAATTGAACGGGACAATTTTTTTCCTTCGACTGCAGAAGTTCGTTCCGCATGGTGGAGTCGGACATATTCGGAAACTCTTCCCAAAGACTTTTGCCCAAAAGGACCTCTTTAGACCGTCTCATTCTCAATAACAGGTTTTCCGCTTCCCGGTTAAAAAAGGTAAACCTCCAGGAGTTATCTAGAGCAAAAAAGGCGTCGGTAATTCTCGATAGGATTGCTGATATATTGTTTTGCGTTAGAAGGAGAGCCTGCTGCTTTAAATAATTCCCCGTTTTATATTGCAGAATGGTGTGGTGAGCATAGGCCGCGACGACGCCAAAAATCAGAAGAGAGACCCAAACATTGGTAAAATCCCTTAAAGATGTCCATTCTCCCCACAGCAAATTAATAAGGATATAAAAAACATTAACAACCGAGATCCCGGCGATCAGTTTTCCTCTCGAGATCGTAAAAAAAGTCGCCGCCGCAAACTCAATTTCAACGATACCCATAAAATATAAGTGGGATCCTGTTCCTCCTAAAACGCTCAGAACCGCCATTGGAATTCCCGTCACGTACAAAAACGAGGTCATGAAGGCCTGAAAATAGTGTTTTACAACTTTTGGATTTTGTAACGCGATTAAAACATTAATTAGAAAATAAACGAGGATTATAATGCGAAGAGCCAAGGCCAAAACAAGATGCTTATCTTTAAAGGTCTGAATATCGGCGGGAAAACTTAAAATAACCGCTATAATTCCGATTAGAGATGTGATTAACCATGCTTTTGGCGCCGTCTGAGCAACCTCCTGCCAAAAACCTTTTAAATTCGTTGCCTCCTTTTTATTGAAAGGATGGGTTTTATTGGAAGTTTCTTCTTGCTTATCCTGCATAATTATCTCGTTTTTTATTCAAGATCTCTATCTGTCAGACATTTCCCTATTATGGATGAATATCATGAAGAAGAAAATCAGGCGCCAAAGGAACTTCCCTTCCGGACAAGATTCGGACAAGACTGGTAACAACCAGACTGCTCGCGATTTCCGCTCCAATCCGGGTTTGAGGAAATGTGCCTTTTTTCTTCACTTCTGAAAATATTTTTAAAAGTTTCTCCGATATTTCTTCAGGAAAATTCCCAAGGGTTAACACTTTCAATAACTTTTCATAAAATCCAATTTCATCCTTAAATGTCTTTTGCTCCATGACTTCGTCTAAACATTTCGTGTTTCGATTGAAAATAAGAACGATCGAACCGAATCCTGTATTAAAAGGCAATAAAACATGTCCCTTCTTCTGCTGTCCTCTCCGAACCAATTCAAAATAGACATCACCGATATCTACAGTATTGATAACAAAGTCAGACTCTTCTGAAAGAGCCGGGACGTCCTCCACTTCAATAAACCTTGGAATAACTTCGACCTTGATTTCCGGATTGATATTTCTCAGCAATGATGAAAGGGCGCTCGCCTTGTTTGTTCCCAGATGAGAGAGATTGAAACTCTGTCGGTTTAAGTTCGAGAGTTCAACCTGATCTCCGTCAGCCAATATAAATTGAGAAAATCCCAGACGGACAGCTGCTTCTGCGATCACACTCCCCAATCCACACCCTGCGAAAAAAAGTCGGGACTTTCTTATCTTCTTTTGTAATGGTTTTTCAATATAGCCCCAATTTCTATTTACAAACTCCTGATAATTGAATTTAATTTTTTTTCGCATCGGGAATTAAAATTCAAGCGCCTTTGTTTCTGTTTAAATTTAAATTGTAAACCAATTAAGCAGAAGAGGTAACCCAAATATTAAACATCGAAAGAAGCATATTGCTACGAAGTGCACAAATCAAGGGAAAAATGAATGCGTGTCAAAGGCCAGTAAAATCGGGCCTTCCACACGATATGATCAAAAAAAAAAGAGGTCAAATCTTTTGTTGTATATTACTTTAATCTGCTATGTTGGGATGGGCCTGCCATTGGGTATCGGAGAAACTAAAGTTGGATGGTGGATTTCGGAAGCAGGTCGAAGGAATTGAGCGTGGAATCAATTACTACCAACACAACTACTAACAACAAAAGATTTGACCCCTGTTTTTGACCCCTGTTTTGACCCCTTTTTTGGATCTGGAATGATAGGTCAGATTATGGCGTTTTGCCGACCTGACCCCTGCCATCAGGATAAGATAGGCAGTGGTAATCCCGATTAAAACCGCGTACCAGAGGAAAGATTTTAAATCAAACATGTCAAACTCCTCATCTATTCAAACGTTCGCTTTGCTTGCTGGAATCTTCTTCCCCGCACAGGGAAAAGCTGGCCGCTTTTTAAGCAATTTCACCTGACCAGCTGTAGGCTTTTCTGAGCGCCGCCAGGATGTCGTCCTGTGAAAAACCCTGTTTCTCAAACTGGTCAGGGGTTATCCCGCTGAAATTCCGTTCGATCATTTCGGCCAGGTCTAAAAGCTGCCCGAGGGGTCCTTTCCTCGAGATGAGCGCATCCTTGAACTCTTCCGGCGCATTCAGACTGGTGACAATCTCATCCATTGAGATATTGTAGATGGTCTCCAGCAATGAAAGGATCCCGATCATGAAGGCCTGGTCAGCGTATTCCTGATTGTGTTTGAGGAGAGGGTGGCGGCAGGCGAGCTGTTCCATGAAGGTGGCCCGTACGGCTGCCATCTCCACCAGCGGATTTTCTAATCCCCGGCTGTCGTCGGAGGCAAACATGGCCAGTTGACTCCATCGTTTGAGCTGGTTACGCCCCAGGATGGTCACGGCATGGCGGATACTCTGAATCTTCTGGCGAATTCCAAGTGAAACTGAATTAACCAGAAGGAGAAGCTTGTAGGTTAGGCCGGGACTCCCTCGAAAGGCCTGTTCAATCGCATTCAGTTCGGCATCCTCCGCTAACAGGCGCATCAGCTTCATCAGCGCGGAACCGGCTTCGTCAAACTTTTTTTTCTCTATCACCGTGGGTTTTGCGAAGTAATAACCCTGAAAGAATTCAAATCCCAGATTAAGGCACCGCAAGTATTCATCGCGTGTCTCCACCTTTTCGGCCAATAGCTTAAGCGGGTAGGGACGAAAACTTTCGATCATGCGGGCCATCTGATCGAACGGCGACTGGAGCAGATCGACCTTGATGATATCGACAATTTTATAAAGCTCTTCATAGGCCGGATCAAACGTATGGTCGTCCAGCGCCAGTATAAAACCTGAGTCCTTCAGCGCCTGACAACGCTTTACCAGTTCGGGGGTGACTTTCACGGTCTCTAACAGTTCCAGAACAACCCGCTCCCTGGGTAAAATCTCAATAGCCTCGCTCATGAACAGGTTATGATCAAGATTGATAAACCCCTTGTGTTTTCCGATAATCTGTTCCAACCCAAATCCGGACAGCGTGTTAATAATGACACTCGCAGAGGCGTGCGTTACATTTGAAAACTCTGCCCTGTCCCGCGAAGCGGCAGAGCGGAAGAGGAGCTCATAGGCCACCGCCTCTTCATTCCTGTTCAGGATCGGCTGGCGGCCGATCAGATAGGTTTCCTGCTGTATTTCTTTTTTCATGATTGCCGGCGCCTCGTGTGCGGATCTGCAGTGGTCAATCTTTTCCGGAGATATAAACACGTTCTACAACAGGATCAATCCCGTGAAATTTCGGGATGAGCCCCAGATGGGC
>JACQBY010000118.1 GCA_016201875.1 Nitrospirota bacterium | reverse complement strand
GTCTTTACTAGCATTGTTTTCCTTCCTCTGCCTTAAGTGTTCTCTTCGCAAAAGTAAACATCTTAATACAGTTCTGGGAAACAATGCTCTTTTATTTCTATCCCTTCCCTTTATTTACCCATAGATTCTGGAGAATAGGCAAATGTTGCAATATTAGAAAATCTGTCTCCAGAGGATTTGGAACGATAAAGCGAGTGCAGGAATTAAAGAGTGTGGAGTTGATGTGTAAGGAGTAAGTTTTTTTCAGAGATTTGAAGAGAGGTTTTTGTGAGACCTGAAGATTACAGGATAGCCAGGGAACTGAAAGAAAAATTATCGGAGGCCGTTGGACTGATTGACTTCAGGGTCTTTGGTTCGAGGGCCCGGGGTGATATGGATGAATATTCAGATATGGATGTTTTCATCGAAATGGAATATCTCGATAAGCAGTTGAAGGAAAGAATCCGTCATATTGTTTGGGAAGTGGGTTTTGAACAATCGATTTATATCTCACCGCTTATTTTTACTCGCTCTGAGATAGAAAACTCGCCTTTAAAGGCATCTCCGATAGTGAAAAATATAAATGAAGAAGGGGTAAGAATATGACAGAAAAGAATATCCTTGAAAGTTTCAGCCCCAGATCAGTTGTCAACAGGGTATATGATTCCATGTTTTACACCTTATTTTAAATTTTTTTTATAGGAGGAATGACTGATGGATTGGAAAAAACGCATTTCAGTGGATCCGGAGATTTGCCATGGTAAACCTTGCCTTAAGGGAACAAGGATCATGGTTTCTGTTATTTTGGATTATCTGTCTGCCGGGGAATCGGAGGAAGAGATTCTTAAGCAGTACCCGACACTTAAATATGAAGACATTCGCGCGGCCGTTGCCTACGCCGCGTGGCTGGCTCATGAAGAAGAAGATCATCCACTTCACACCCAGGTTAATTCTTGAAATTTAAACTTGATGAAAATATGCCCGAAGCCCTTGTTCAATTCCTGACGAAAGCCGGCCATGATGTTGAGACAGTTTTAAATGAACAATTATCCGGAGCTAAAGATCAATTGGTGCTTGAAGTTGCCTCCCGGGAAAAACGGATATTGTTGACGTTTGATACCGATTTCGCGGACATTAGAGCCTATCCTTTGGGAACACACGCTGGCATAGTCGTCTTCCGGCTTAAAGATCAACGCTGGCAAACTCTGCGAGGATCAGTGGAAAATTTATTCAAGGAACCCGATATGGATGTTCTGTTTGGTTCGCTTGTAGTCGTGGAAACGACTCGTATCCGGTATCGTCGCCAGAAAAACTAAATAGAGTCCTGATGATATGCAATTAGTGATCAATTCATTTGGGTCTTATCTTCGGAAACAGGGAGAGGGGTTTGTTGTCAAGAACGACGAAAAAGTTTTTGAGGTATCCGCCCGGAAAGTGGAAAGCATTTTAATTACCACCAGCGCCTACCTTTCAACCGACGCGATTAAACTGGCGTCGGATCATAATATCGATGTGGTTTTTCTGGACGAATTTGGTAATCCTTATGGCCGGGTCTGGCATTCCAAGCTTGGAAGCACCGTTTTAATCCGGCGGCGTCAACTGGAAATTGCCAATCAAGAAGAGGGATTAACTCTGGCTAAAGAATGGGTAAGTGAAAAACTGACGAATCAAATTGAGCTTTTGAAACGTTTGGCTAATTCCCGGCCTGAAAAAGAAGAACAGCTTAAGGTTCATTTTCAGCGTCTTGAAGAAAATAAGGCAAAGCTGGACGATTTATCGGGAACCATCGATGAAAAACGGGGAACCATGATGGGACTGGAAGGGTCGGCCGGGCGGACCTATTTTGAATCTCTCAGTTTTATCATGCCGGATAGATATAAATTCGATGGCCGTTCCCGCCAGCCTGCCAAAGATGAGTTTAATTGCCTGCTCAACTACGGTTATGGCGTGCTTTATTCGATGGTCGAGAAGGGGTGTATTATCGCCGGTTTGGATCCCTATGTCGGGTTTATCCACACAGACAATTACAATAAAAAATCGCTGGTTTTTGATCTCATTGAAATGTTCCGGATTCTGGCAGACCAAACCGTTGTCTATTTGTTCAGCGGCAGAAAGGTCAAACAGGAACATTTTGATGAGGTGAAGGGCGGCCTGACTCTCAATAAAGAAGGAAGGGCGGCGCTCTTAGAGGCGTTGAATGAAACATTTGAGAAGACGGTTCGTTATAATGGAAGAAACATCAAAAATAAAGATATTATCCAGTTTGAGTGCCACCGGATTGCCAATAGTTTAATCAAAGGAGAAGAAGATGCTGGTCTGGGTAATTTATGACATCCAGTCCACTCCGCGGCGAAGTAAAGTCGCGAAAGCCTGCAAGGAGCAGGGACTCTACCGTGTGCAGAAAAGCGTCTTCCTTGGAAATTTAAATGCTAATGAAACGGATGAACTTGCCGTTCGGTGTACTGATCTTATAGATCAGGAAAACGACCGGGTTTATGTCTTTCCCTTTTGTGAGGAAGATTTTAAAAAAATCCGGTTAATTGGTCAGGCATTTGATAAAAGCCTTGTCACCGATGAGATTCTGGCAAAGTTCTTTTAATAGGGATTAAGGTATGAATGTTTCCGAAACTCAAGGGATTTATGTTACCCCCTCCGAAGTGATGGAATATCTCTATTGTCCCAGGTTTATTTATTTTATGAATTGCCTGAACATTGATCAATATGAAGAACAACATTACAAAGTGCTCAAAGGGAGAACGGTACACGAAGAACGGAGACGGAACAATCCCGATTATGTCCGGAAAAAATTGGGTTGTGAATCAAAGGCAAGCGATGTTTACATGTCTTCCGAAAAGTACCGCCTGAAAGGAAAGGTCGATGAAATTCTTCAATTGAACGACGGCACCCTGGCTCCTCTGGATTATAAATACGCCGAGTGTAAAGAGGGAATGTACCGGACGCACTGGTATCAATCGGTTCTCTATGCACTGCTTATTAAAGATACCTATCAGCAGGAAGTAAATCGGGGTTATGTCTGTTATGTTCGAAGCAAAAGTCTTATGAAGGAGATTGAATTTAAAGAAAGTGATTTTATCAAGGCGATTATCCTGTTAAAAGAAATCGTACAGATTACACAGAGGGGATTTTTCCCAAAGCGGACCCCTTATCGGGTGCGTTGCCTGGATTGTTGCTACAGAAATATTTGTGTAAGATAATGAAGTGATGATAAGGGTTTGAAATAAAACGGGAATTTATACATCAATCTATGTAAAGGAGGTGATAAATGGTGACTTTTCCACAGAAAAACGTGGTTGAAAATTTAAAAATAATCAAGGCTGGGCTTAAGTTAACTTATCGATTTTTCTATAGATTAGGGCAAAATGCAGTTTAAGAGGGCATTCCAATAAAACAAGGATTGAAACAGAATTAAAGATATATACGTGGGAGCCCAAACAGCGGGTTTAAGAGGGCATTCCAATAAAACAAGGATTGAAACTCGCTTTAGGCCGGCAGATGGTTCCATCCGTTCGAGGTTTAAGAGGGCATTCCAATAAAACAAGGATTGAAACATATTGAGATTATGGATTTCCCACGGAACCATCGGGGTTTAAGAGGGCATTCCAATAAAACAAGGATTGAAACAATATTATTTTCCTGATATGCGATTAACAAAATCCTGGTTTAAGAGGGCATTCCAATAAAACAAGGATTGAAACTTGGAGACACTAGCGGAGTGGCTTCTGACAATGCTAGTTTAAGAGGGCATTCCAATAAAACAAGGATTGAAACTTTTTATCGTGCCCAGAGGACGAGAATGAATAAGGGGTCAATAAGGGGTCAAATCTTTTGTTGTATAATATTTTTAATGCTATTGTTGGTCATTATGTTCCGAATGTCCCGACCGCTTCACATAGAATATCCTGGTGCTGTCTACCACGTTATAGCGGTTATGTGATATAACCCTGCAGCAGACAGCCAACGACAGTCTTATTGTCGGGAGTTATGGTGTTGTGGGATGGGCCTGTCATGGGGTGTGGGAGGAACTTGTTATTTTTTAATGACAAGATTTAATAAAGACTGTATAAAGGGTTTAACTTCATAAATTGAACTTTTTCCCCACAGCAACAATAGTTTTTGAGAAAAACCCGATAAAACGATAAATTTTAAAAAATTGGAAGTTTATTCATTTTGTCACAAACAGTTGAAATAAGAAATTAAAAAATCCCATTTTTGGTCCAAAAATCAGCAAATCAGATAATCCTGTGGGAATTTTGGCCTGTTTATGAAGTTATACCCAAACTACGACTTCTCCGAGCTGCTCGTTAAGGCGGAGGTGCCACGATGACCGCGACTCTGTGCATATTCGTGAGTTCGGTGCAGAAGGAGCTCGAGGACGAGCGTCTTATCGTGCAGAACCTCGTGAACACCGACCCGTTCCTGTCGGCGCATTGCGTCCCGGTGCTTTACGAGTTCGAGCCGGCGTCTCCGAATAAGGCCCTGGAGGGCTGCCTCGAATCCCTCGACGGCTGCCACGTGTATCTGCTCATTGTGGGTGTCCAGTACGGCATGCCGGTGGGCGATGTGTCAGTCACTCACGCCGAGTATCGCCGGGCGAAGGAAAGAAAACTGCCAGTTCTCGCCTTTATCAAGGGCGACCGGTACGTGAAGCGCGAGAAGGGAACAACCGCCTTGCTCGCCGAAATCGACTCTGACGGCCCCAAGTACAAGCGCTTTGGTAATGTCATCGAGTTGCAGAAGGAAGTCCGCGCGGCGTTGGTGAAGCTGTTGCGGGATCGATTTGGCATCGCGCCGACCAGCGACGAGAATGAAATTGCCGAGCAGACCATCGAGGCCACCTCGGCCTTCGAATCCCGGCCGCTCGATCGGATCCGGTGGCGAGACCTTGATCTGGGTGTGGCGCGTCGCCTGATCGCCGCAGCCGAGCAGCGCGAGGCGGACGATCTCTCCGAGGAGGACCTTCTTGCCGGCGCTGCGTTGCGCGGCCTGGTGTGGCATGATCCGGCCTTGGGCGAACACTACGCAACCGCTGCCGGGATCGTGCTGCTGGGGAAGGACCCCTCGGCAGTCTTTCCCCAATGTCGTATCCTGGCCGATGCCTATCGCGGCTCCGAGCCCGACGGAAACCCGCACGATCACGAAGACATTCGCGGACCAATGCCGCTTGCGATCGAGCGCGCCATCGACTTTATCGATCGCAACACCCGCCACCCGATGCGCGTCGTCGGGCTCAACCGCGTGCGGCTGGACGAGTATCCCACCTCAGGCTTGCGCGAGGCGCTGGTCAATGCGGTGGCGCACCGGCAATACGAGGATGCCGGCCGCAAGATTCTCCTGGAGATCTTCGCGGACCGCGTGGTGCTTTCCAGTCCGGGGCTTCCGCCCAAGCCGATCACGCTTGCCAACTTGCGCAAGGGGAAGTACCGGCCCTGTTCGCGCAATCCGGTCCTGGCCCAGTGTCTTTCCTACTTCCACCGGATCGAGGAGCGCGGCAGCGGCTTCCGACGGATGCGCGACCAAATGCGCGACCATGGGCTCGATCAGCCGATCCTCGGCGCCGACACGGGTTATTTTCAGATCACCTTCCCTGGACCGGGCGAGAACATCGAGCGCCTGCGGGCTTCGGAGAAGCGCCTTTTGGTGACACCCTCCGTGGAAGCGCAGTTGAACGAACGGCAGCGGAAGATCCTGGCGCACGCGTTGGAAAACGGTTCCGTGACGACCGGCTGGTGCATAGAAACACTTGGCGTCGTCAGGGACACCGCACACCGCGATCTGGTGGGTCTCGTCGACCTGAATCTCCTAATCAGCAAGGGATCGGGCCGAGGGGCGAAGTACGTGCCTAAAGAGGGTGGATCCCCATGATGGAATCATCCGACATTCATCCGATATCGGCCCGGAATCATCCGACATTCATCATGTAAAGGGATACCCTTCTTTTTATAATTACAAATAAATTCCCCCGCATTCCTTTTTCAAATAAAAGAAAGTTCCTGTGTTATAATAACTCCATGAGTTATTCCTTTTTTAAATCGATTCCCGCCGCGGTTATTTTTATTTTGGCCGTTTCTTTGTTGCCCGGCTGTAAATCGGCGCCGGTCCGGCCTTCGGACAAGCCGGCTGCTTCTCAGACAACCGATCCGCTTTCTTCTATAGCGATTCCGGGAGAAGCGCTTCAATGTTCCGGGGCCGAGGAATGTTTTACCCGGGCGCTGGAAGCAGAAAAAGCCGGTAAAAAAGAGGCCGCCGGCACTTATCTGGAAATCACCTTCAGCCGTTATCCCGATTCTCCCTGGTTTCAACGGGCGGGTTTTCTCTATGGAAAATGGAAAATTGAATCAAAATCGCCGGTCGAAGAGACTCTCCTGTTAAAGGTCCAGAGCGCCTACCCTGAAATGGGGGATTATCTGTCGAAGTTATTGGCCGATCAGGAGTTTAATCAGGAAAATTTTTCAAAAGCCGGCGAGGACTATGCCCGTCTTCTGGTGATGACTCCCGATACCGTTCTCCGCCCCCAGGTTCTGATTCAGATCGGAGAAACCTGGTTCAGGCTTAAGGATTACGAAAAGGCGGCTCAAACTTTTTCTGTTTTTTACCATGAAAATCCCAGAGACGAAAAAGCGCCGGAGATTCTGAACAAAATGCTGGAGATCTATCTCCTGGCGGGGGATCGGGAGAGGGGCGCTAAAATTTTCAGGGAGGTGGAATGGAAATTTCCGGATTCCCAATGGAGCCAGGAGGCTGAAAAGCAGGTTTCTCAGGCGCTCCTTCTGCCGGATGACCGCCAGAAATTCAAACTCACCCTTCAGGAAAAATTTAATAAAGGAAAGACTCTTTACGAAATCGGCCGGTTTGAAAAAGCGCTTGAAATCTGGAAAGAGCTGAACAACCCTGCCGGCCGCCAGGAACCGTTCTTCAATGAAATGGAGCTGAAAACAGGTCTGGCATTTCTTTATTTGAAAAAAAATTCCGACGCGGAGCGCCATTTTCATATTGTTTTGAAAAACGCCCCTGATTCTGAATTTGCCCCCGAAGCGCTCCTCGGCCTTGTCCGAGGGTCGTTTTATGAGGACCGGCATCAGGCTTCCCGGGCCCATGCCCTCTACCAGACCATTATTAAAGAATTGCCTCAAAGCCCGGTCGCGCCCGACGCCCTCTGGAAAGACGGGTGGCTGGCTTATAAGGAAGGGGATTACCCGGCCGCCGAGAAAAATTTTTCCGGGCTTCTGGAGCAGTACCCTGCAAGCGTTCTTCAGACGCAGGCCCTCTACTGGCTGGGGAGGACAAAGGAACGGCAGAATGATCCCGAAGCGGCACAGAATGATTTTAAGAGACTCTGCCAGAATTTTGATCATTCTTACTATTGCCATCTGGCAATAAAGAGAATGACCGGGGCGGTCCGGTCTTCCGGTCTTCCGGAAGTCGATGCTTCGGCCCAGGGGGATTCCTCCTATCAAAAAGATATTCATTATTTAAAAGCGCGGGAGCTGATGAGCATGAATTTAGCCCGCGAGGCCTCAAGAGAATTTAATTATCTCGCCGACCATTACCGGGACAAAGGCGCTCTCCTGCTGATCGATCAGGAGCTTATTCGGGCGGGAGATTTTTACCATGCGCTGAAGAACCTCCGGAGTCAGTTTCCCGATGTCCTCGACCGGGGGAGAACCTACGAACTTCCCCTGCTGTGGAAGCTCGCTTATCCCCGCGAGATCCTTGACCTGATCCGGCAAGTGGCCGGAGAGACCAGGATCGAACCTCATTTTGTGGCGGGGATCATGCGGGAAGAGAGCGTGTTTGATACCCGGGCCACCTCAAGGAGCGGGGCGATGGGCCTGATGCAGTTGATGCCCTTTACAGGAGAGTGGGTGGCCGACCGGCTGGGAGTCGCTTCGTTTGTCAGAGAGCAGCTCTATAACCAGGAGTTGAATATCCGGTTTGGAGCCTATTATCTGGACCATTTAAATGAAAAGTTTCAGGGGAACCTGGTTTTGACCGCCGCCAGTTATAACGCCGGCCCCGAAGCGGTCAATAAATGGATTGCAAACGGAAATCTTCTGGTCGGAGACGACCTGGAAGAGTTTGTTGAAAACATTCCCTTTCAGGAAACCCGTTATTATGTCAAACGGGTCATGAGAAGTTATCATGAGTTTAAGGAAATCGGAGAATTGACCAAAAATGAGCCTTATAAAATGCCCAATCCATTCTTGACAAGCTTTCCTTAAAGGGGTAGAGTGTTTAAAAAGGGACATTTTTATATAACTACTTGATTTATAAGGATTAGTTGAAGTGTTCCGGTCTTTGGATCGTCCGACCTTTGGATTGGTCCGGAATGGGTTTATTGGGTTTATTATGGATCGGGCATCCATGAGAGAGATACCTTTATCATCAAAGATCGTTCTGATCCTCGCCGGACCGTCGGATATTACCTCTACTCTGAGCCATTCCCTGCAAAAAGAGGTTTCAAAAGTTTACAGAGCGTCCATTCCCCACGAAGCGATGGTTCGGGCGATTCTCGCGGAGCCTGATTTTATTTTAATTGAAGTTACCCCGTCCGATGTTTCCGGCCTTCAGTTCCCTGAAATGTTAAGGCAGATCAAAGGAATGAAAAAAGCCCCGTTTTTTTTTATTTATGCCGATAAAAAAGCCCAGGGTTCTTTTCAAAAAAAGATAGAACCGGTTTACTTTCTCGATCAGGAGAAAATCCCGGCGTTGATTGCCATGATGAAAACGGGAGACGGTCCGGCGCTCAAGATGGAAGAAAGAGCCCCCCGCTCTGTTTATGCCATTCAAGGGGTCAAAAAGAGGGAGCGGGTGGAGTCTCCTCTGATGCCGCGGATTTCGCGGAGAGAATCAAAAGAATTAGATGTTCTCGAAAAATTGGGACAACTCGGTATTATTAAGAAAACATGACCCAGGAGACCGGCAAATCTGTGATGAGCAGAACCAGAGTGGCTCTTATCGGAGGAAGTGAAGAAGGCCTGCTGACCCTTGCCTGCCTGACGCAGGACCCATCGACAGAAGTCGTTCTGCTGATTGATCAGGATCAAAAAGCATTGGCCTTCCGTCTTCATGAGTATGGTTTTACATTTGACAAAATTTTCGCTTTTGCTCTTTCTTCTGATATCCATGAATTAAAGCGGTTCAAAGACCTTGATTATATCATCGATGCCTCGGGCGATCCGGCCATCCATCAGGCCCTCTACCGGCTGAACCACCCGAAAGCGGAGATTATGGCCGGCCAGTGCGCGAGAATTCTCTGGGAGATCAAACTGGCTCCGTTCAGGGGGTCGTCGTCCGGCGCGGGGTTTGACCTGGAGGAAACCGACGGATCCCTTTCTAAACGTCAAACCGTTCTGAAGCAAAAAGGGGGAGGCCTGCTGACGGCCTTTTCGGGGACCCTTCCGCCTGAAGAAATCGTCAAGTTCAATCTTGATGCGCTCCTCTATACCGTTGAAGCCGATTGGGGCGCCCTCTATCTTGAAGGCGAGGAGGGGGGGGATCTGGTCTGCAAAGGGCGCCGTCTGATGGCCGCAGGCAAAGAGAAAGCCGTTTCTGAATTTCGTCAAAAACCGGACCTTGCAGGCCTGGTCGCCGCCCGGGTGAAGCATAAAAAATCTTTCCTCTTCCTCGAACCTCCCTTCCAGGACCCATGGGCCGCCAGTCTGATGGAAATGCTAAAGCTTCAACAATACCTCGCCGTTCCGCTTTTTGAGCAGGACCGTTTTATCGGGATTCTGGAGTTCGCCAATATTACGGGGCAAACCTCCTGGACGGCCAATGAGGCGGAATTTATTGAAAAATGGGTTTCCCAGCAGGAGTTCAAGAATCTTCTACTCTCTTTCCGGAAACCGGTCAACCCGCTGGAACCGCTCCTTCGGACGTTAAGGGGTATTCTGGAACGGCCCAAACCCCCTCACGAAAATCTCGACGAAGCGGCCGCCGAAATCGGAGTCTCTTCGGGAGCCTCGGCGGTGCTCCTTTT
>JACQBY010000117.1 GCA_016201875.1 Nitrospirota bacterium | reverse complement strand
TGCCCTGGAAGTATTGGCCATCCTTCTCATGTTCACCCATTCCTTTGAAGTTCTGGACGTCCTCTGCCGGATCAGGTGGCCCCGCAGGGTTGCCCCGGTCCCGGTAACCGATTATTTTCCTAAAGTATCACTCCATCTCCCTGCTTATAATGAACCCCCCGAGATGGTGATTGAAAGTCTTAATGCGCTGGCCAATCTCGATTACCCCAATTATGAAGTCCTCGTCATCGATAACAACACCCGTGACCCCGCAATATGGAAACCAGTAGAAGTCCATTGCCAGAAACTCGGCTTTAAGTTTTTTCACCTGGATAACTGGCCCGGGTATAAATCGGGCGCTCTGAATTATGCCCTGACACAGATGGCGCCGGACACCGAACTTGTCGGAATCGTTGATTCGGATTATGTGGTTCAGTCCCATTATTTAAAGGACCTCGCCGGATTTTTTAAAAACCCGAAAATAGCCTTTGTTCAAACGCCGCAGGATTACCGGGGGTTTGATATAAAAGATCTGTACGCAAAGGCTTGTTATGATGCCTACCAATACTTTTTTAAAATATCGATGGCGGTGCGAAACGAAAGGAACAGCATTATTTTTGCCGGTACCATGGGGTTGATCCAGGCTTCCGTTTTAAAAGAGATGGGGGGGTGGGATGAATGGTGTATTACCGAAGATGCCGAAATCTCGCTCCGCATTTTAAATCAAGGTTATGAATCGATTTATATCGATCAGTCTTATGGACATGGGATCATGCCTCTGAATATTGAGGGATTGAAAAAACAGAGGTTCAGATGGGCATTTGGAGGAATGCAGATTCTGAGGAGACATTGGAGATTATTGATCCCGCGGTTTAAAGATTTAAAAACCGGTCAACAAGCCGGACTCACGCTGGGTCAAAAATATGATTACCTGGTGGGAGGTCTCCAATGGCTTAACGATCCCATCACGCTCTGTTTTTCGACGATCTTATTAATCAGCGCGGGAACCTTGATTTTCTTTCAAACTCTTTTTTTACAGCCGGTGGTTGGAGCAACTCTTTATACCCCCTTTGTTTTTATTTTATTTGGAGTAGTCCGGTTTCTCTGGGCCTTAAGGGTCCGGCAAAATATTACCTTCCGGCAATCAGCCGCCGCGATGATGATTTTACTGGGAATGACCTGGGTGGTTTCAATGGCCTGCCTGATGGGTTTAACCCGAAAAGAGGGAACTTTTTTGCGGACTCCCAAAAAACGGGGAAACGCCCTTCTTTTAAGAAGTCTGCAAATCAGCTCGCAGGAGTTTTTTCTCGCCTTACTCTGCATTGCCGCGAGCGCCTGGTTAATGGAAAGACTCCTTTTTGGAGCAAGCGGCATACTGATTATGGGCCTTCTCCTCTGGCAGGGGTTTATCTACGGGTCGGCTGTTTTCACCAGCATCTGGAGTTATCAGAGTGAATCGCGGTATCACCTCCCCTATGCCGCTTTGACTTCCAAATCGACGGGACTCCGATTCATGGGAATGGTCACCGAGCGAACCGGCCGGTTCACTGCGGGGATGTTGTTGTTTGGGTTCCTTCTTTTATTAGCCATCTCGGTAAATAATGTTTCGGAAAAGGAGTTGATTTATGGTGTAAAACAGGCATTTCTCAAGGAACCCGGGAACAGTTTAATTTTCAAACCGGCGGCCATACAGGTTAAAGCGATTGTTTTTATGGAAGAAGAGTCCTCGTTGGAGGGAGATGTGACGTCTGCCCTGGCGCTTTGGGATCAAGGGGGAGTCGTCAGGGATGAAGCATTTACTCCCAATGACCCGAATGATGATACGGTATGGACCGGTTATGAAGAGATCAAAAAACGGTATATTGAAGAATACCGCCGGCACAAATATTTAAAACTAAAGCACACCAATGTTTTTACACGGATTGAAGGGCATACTGCAACAATCGTCAATGATCTTTCTGCCGTTATTCAGACCCAAGGTGGACTTCAGGAGGTCGAACTGTCCAGGGGTGATCAGTGGATTTTAAAAAAGAAAGGTGACGAATGGAAGATTGTGAGTCTTACGGTCAACCGCACCCCCAAATAACCCTTTATCAAAGACCAGGACATTCAATATATTTTAGTCCGGTGAGATGGCTGGTGGGAAACCTCATCCCCTCCAATTAAACTGGTTAACGTCCGAGGTGCTCCATCTTGCACGGTGAGGAAAGAAGGCTAATCTGAGGCTCATTTTAAATTAACCGGGGGCGTAGATCAAAACCCATCAGCTAACCCGGTTGATTGAGGATTTTAAAACCAGAGATTTTAAGCGGTTCGCTTCACGCGGGGTGTGAGGTGTGCTCTTTCAGAAACGCAGGAACTTCTCCGAGTGGGACTTTTTGGTTCTCTCCGGTTTTACGGATTTTTACTTCTACCAGCCCCTCGGCCAGATTTTTTTCACCGAGAATGACCTGATAAGGGATGCCGATTAAGTCGGCATCATTGAATTTCACCCCCGGTCTGTCGTTCCGGTCGTCGATGAGGACTTCAAAACCCGATTTTTCAAGTTCAGCGCCTATCTGATCGGCCATTTGAACGATCTGGGCCGATTTGCTGTTCAGGGGTAGAATCAACACATGAAACGGCGCGATCTGAACCGGCCAGATCATCCCTTTTTCGTCATGGTTCTGTTCAATCGACGCCGCGGCGGTCCGGCCGATTCCGATGCCGAAACACCCCATGACCATATTTTCTTCTTTCCCCTCGGGGTTAAGGAATTTTGCCGACATTGCTTCGCTGTATTTTGTCCCGAGCATAAAGACATGGCCGACTTCAATTCCCCGCGTTAATCCCAGTGTGCCCTCTTCACATCTGGGACAGGAATCCCCTTCAACGACTTTTCTTAACGGAAGATATTGGTCCACTTTAAAATCCCGGTCCGGCGTCACATGAAGAAAATGGATATCTTTTTCATTCCCGCCAACCACGCCATCGTCCATCCCCCGCACCTCTTCATCGGCATAAATCTTCAGAAACGACAGGCCGATCGGGCCGGCAAATCCGCCCGGCGCTCTGGTAACCTCTTCTACGATTTTCGCGGAAGCCAGCAGAAGTTCATTGGCATTTAAAACTTTTTTGAATTTTACCTCATTGAGTTCAAAGTCTCCCCGGAGAAGGACAGTAACCGGTTTTTGGTCTGCAAGATAGATCAGGGTTTTGATGATTTTTTGGGGCGGAATATTTAAGAAGGCCGCTACTTCAGAAACGGTCTTTTTGCCGGGAGTGCTGATTTTCTCAATCGGTTTTTCCGATGTTTTCCCTTCGAAGCCCTTTTTGATCTCTCTTTTTTCGGCCTGTTCGATATTCGCGGCATACTGGCATTTCCGGCAGATCACCAGGCCATCTTCACCGCTGTCGGCAAGGACCGAAAATTCGTGCGACGAAGAGCCGCCGATCGCGCCGGTATCGGCCTCAACCGCCCTGAAATTTAAACCGCACCGGGTAAAGATCCGGGTATAGGTTTCATACATAATGTCATAGGTCTTTCTGGCGCCCTCAACCGTCTGATCAAAACTGTAGGCGTCTTTCATGATAAATTCACGCCCCCGCATCAGGCCAAAACGGGGCCGGATTTCATCTCTGAATTTAGTCTGAATCTGATAAAAAATAAGGGGGAGCGCCCGGTAAGAGCGGACTTCGTTTCGAACAAGGTCTGTAATGACCTCTTCATGCGTCGGTCCAAAACAAAACTCCCGGTCATGCCGGTCTTTAAACCGCAACAGCTCTTTGCCGTAATAATCCCACCGTTTGGTCTCTTTCCAGAGTTCCGAAGGCAAAACCGCCGGCATCAAAAGCTCAAGGGAGCCGGCGCGGTTCATCTCTTCTCTGACAATATTTTCAATTTTCCGGATCACTTTTAATCCGAGGGGAAGGTAGTTATAGATCCCCGCGGCGACTTTACGGATCATTCCGGCGCGGAGCATCAGCCTGTGGCTGATCACCTCGGCTTCGACCGGATCGTTTCTCAGAGTGGGAATAAAATATCGCGTGATATAGGAGGGCATTTTCTATTTGAGGTTTTGTTTTTCTCTGGCCACTTCAATGGCTTCAGTAATCAGCGCGTCATAGATCTCATCGGCTTTTACCTTGCGGACAATCTCCCCTTTTTTAAAGAGAACGCCCGAATCCCTTCCGCCGGCGATCCCGACATCCGCTTCCATCCCCTCACCGATCCCATTGACCACGCATCCCAGGATCGATATATTTAAAGGGACTTTTATGGTTCCCAGTTTTTTTTCTACTTCATTGGCCAGCTTGATCACATCGATCTCAAGCCGTCCGCAGGTCGGGCAGGCGATCACATTAATTCCCCGGTGCCGCAATTCGAGCGCTTTTAAAATTTCAAAACCTGCCCTGATCTCTTCCACCGGATCCGCCGCGAGAGAGACCCTGAGGGTATCCCCGATCCCTTCGGACAGGAGGAGCCCCAGCCCTACGGCTGATTTAATCGACCCGGTGAAAAGGGTCCCGGCTTCGGTCACTCCAAGATGGAGCGGGTAATCCGATTTAGCGGAAAAGAGCCTGTAGGCTTCAACAGCCAGAGCGACATGAGAGGCTTTTAAAGAGACTTTGGTGTCATAAAACTCCATTTCCTCAAGAATATTCAGCGCTCTGAACGCAGACTCGGCCATCGCCTCTGCCGTGGGATAGCCATACTTCTCGAGAAGGTCTTTTTCAAGAGATCCCGCATTGATTCCTATCCGGATCGGGATCTTTTTCTCTTTGGCCGATGCGACCACTTTTTCCAGTTTTGATCTCGACCCGATATTCCCCGGGTTGATCCGAAGGCAATCGACCCCCTCTTCGAGCGCAATGAGCCCCAGCTGATAATCAAAATGGATATCCGCAATCAGCGGGATATGGATCTCTTTTTTAATTTTTGAGAGAAGACTGGCTGAAGCATGGTCAGGCACAGCCACCCGGACAATTTCACATCCCGCTTCTTCCAGTTGAAAGATCTGGGAAACGGTCGCCTTCAAATCGTCAGCGCGGGTCGTCGTCATCGACTGGACGGAGATCGGGGCCTCGCCCCCTATGTTTACCCCGCCCACGTTGATTAGACGGGTTTTTCTTCTTGTTTTATTCATTCGGATCAGCCTGTTATCTGAACAGGCGTAAAATATCGTTATACGATACCACAATAAACAGGGTCATCAGACCGGCAAACCCGATGGTCTGGGCAATCTGCATCCCCCTCTGGTTCAAGGGTTTCCCCATCACCGCTTCAATGAGAAGAAAAATCAGCCACCCCCCGTCGAGTACCGGTATCGGCAATAAATTCATGATGGCCAGCTGAAGGCTTAAAAAAGCCATGAGACTGATCAGATCTCCCATTCCGGAATGGGCCGCCTGACCCGTAAGCTGGGCAATCATAATCGGTCCGCCCAGAGATTTCAGAGAGAGATTAAACGTGAGGAGCTGTTTTAAGACATCAAAAGTCAATCGGGTCAGTTCAGCCGTCTTGATAAATCCTTTTTTGACCGATTCAACAAGGCCATACCGCTTGAAAACCGTACTCTGCCCCATCGACACGCCGATCACCACCTGGCCGGAGGCATCATCCTTAATCGGCGTTAAGGTTTTATTGATCAGAGTCCCTTTTCGGTCTAACGTAACCTGAATTTCCTTTCCAGCATTGGCTTTAACGGACGAAGACATCTGATTCCAGTGGGTGATTGGAGCGCCATTCATGGCAACAATCCTGTCCCCCGGTTCCAGACCCCCTTTATCTGCCGGATATCCTTTTTTTATCTGACCGACGGTCGCGGGTATTTCGGGAGTCATGCCTCCCATGCCGACACCGGTTCTTTCATCCGCCGAACTCACCAGATCAACCGTTTTTATTTCATTCCCACGCTGAAAGCTGATTTCCAGCTTTGAATTGGGGTTGGCCCCGATCTCGGTTAAAACCTTTTCCCAGGTAGCGGTGTTTCTTTGCTTAATGCTCAGGATAACATCTCCCGTCTGAAGCCCTGCTTTTTGGGCCGGAGAATGATCGTCAATCCACCCGATTTTCGCAGGCTGGTCCAGGTAAGCGGGAACGTCCGTTCCGATTAAAAAGACAAGCGGCATCAGGGCAAAAGCTAAAATAAGGTTCATAAAGGGGCCGGCAAAAACAATTTGGGCCCGCTGCCAGACGCTCTTGGAGGCAAACTCATCGGGAGCCTTTTGAATTTCATCCGGATTTTCTCCGGCCATCTTGACATACCCCCCGAGCGGAATGGCGGAAAGGACATATTCGGTATCCCCGATTTTTTTCGCTATTAATTTCGGCCCGAATCCGACTGAAAATTTTAAAATCCGAACCCCGTTTTTTCTGGCGATAAAAAAATGCCCCCATTCATGGATGACCACCAGAATACCTAACACAATAATGAAAGAAATGATCGTATATAACATTTTTCAGACTCCTAACTTTTTCCCTGTAACTTTTCAATTAATGCGCCAGCTTCTTTTCTTGCCCATTGGTCGGCGTAGTTTACATCTTCAATGGTTTGAATCGTGCGGATCTGATGGGAATCCATCGTTTTTTTTATCACCTCTTCGATTTTTAAAAAACCTATTTTATGATCTAGAAAAGCGGCAACCGCTTCTTCATTTGCGGCATTTAAAACTGCCGGCAGCGTCCCCCCCGCCTTCAGGGCTTCAAACCCGTAAGAAAGACAGGGAAAGGCCTCATCATCCGGGGGAGAAAAAGACAACATCCCCGATGAAACCAGATTCAGAGGAGGAATATCGAGGGGAAGTCTTTCCGGATAGTGAATGGCATAAGAGATCGGCCCCCTCATATCGGGAATTCCCATCTGGGCCATCACCGACCCATCTATATATTCTACCATAGAATGAACAATACTTTGAGGATGAATCAAGACTTCAATCCGTTCCCCCGGAAAATCAAAGAGCCAGCGGGCCTCAATAACCTCCAGACCTTTATTCATCATCGTCGCCGAATCAATCGAAATCTTTTTACCCATGCTCCAGTTGGGGTGCCTGACGGCGGCTTCGGGAGTCACTTTTTCTTTTTGTCCGCGGGGGGTATGAAGAAAAGGCCCGCCCGAAGCGGTTAAAATAATCTTTCTCACATCTTTTTTCTGGTTTCCGGATAACGCCTGAAAGATGGCGCTATGCTCGCTGTCGATCGGAAAAATCCGGACCCCGGCTTTCACCGCTTCCTGGCAGACCAGTTCCCCCGCCATGACCATGGTCTCTTTGTTGGCCAGAGCAATATTTTTTTTTGCCCTGATGGCGGCAAGGGTCGGCATCAATCCCGCCGCCCCCACAATCGCTGAAACGACCATCTCTCCTTCAGGAAACGCGGCGGCCTTAAGAAGCCCTTCCGTACCCGCCACAATTTCAGTTTTTAAACCGGAACAGCGGGCGCGAAGGGCATCGGCTGTTTTTGAATCTGAAACGGAAACGATTGAGGGATTGAATTTCCTGATCTGCTTTTCTAAAAGGAGGATGTTTTTTCCGGCGGCAAGCGCTGAAATCCTAAACCGGTCCGGAAACCGGGAAACGATGTCCAGGGTATTCTCCCCGATCGAACCTGTCGACCCCAATAGAATGAGATTTTTCATCATTTAATCATCATACCTTATGGGAATGGCTCAGTCCACCGAATAGTCTTATCCAAGAACAGAGATAGAAAAATCTTCTGGATTCCCGCTTTCGCGGGAATGACGAAAAAAACCTCTCAGGACTCGCGTAGAACCGTCATACCCGCGCAGGCGGGTATCCAGTCTTTTCCGACCAAATGGATGAACATCCCGCTTTGCTTAATACCATCATGGTAATGGGATTTTAAATTTTTTTAATTTCTATCTCTGTTCTTGGGTCTTAGAGACTAAAAACTCCTTTCAGACCGATCTGAAAAAAGTCAAATAATAGTAAAGAACCGGCGCGGTAAAAATAAAACTGTCGATCTTATCAAGAATGCCGCCATGCCCCGGCAAAAGCCGGCTTGAATCCTTGACCTGATTTGCCCTTTTAAACATCGACTCGACGAGATCCCCTGTTTGGCCCGCAATACTCATAAAAAATGCCAGGCTTGCGATTTCTATCAGAGAGAAACCGGGTAAAAACCAATAACGCGCAAGCATTCCCGTCAAAACTCCAAAAACCAGCCCTCCCATAGCCCCCTCTATGGTTTTATTCGGACTAATGGTTGGCGCCAGTTTCCGTTTTCCAATAAGTTTTCCCGTAAAAAGGGCGCCGGAATCGGTCCCCCAGGTAATCATCGCCAGCAAAAAGATCAGCAGAGCCCCCTGATCCATCATCCGGATCAGTACCAGATGGCCGAGGAACCAGCTGACATACACCAGGCCTGTCCCCATAATGGAAACTGATAAAAAAAACGATTCCAGGTCTGCCAGAAGATGAACGGATAAAAAAAGAATAAAAACCGCGGAAAAAACAAACAAAAGGAGGGACGAAGGGAAGGGATCCCCGGTTCCTTTCAGATAAAATCCCCCCATCAGGAGAATGGAGAGCAGTTCGCCTAAAACAAGGATTGATTTCTTCCCTTCCCTGAAAAATAACCTGTAAAATTCGAGCAGACCGAAAGAGGAAACGGAAGCGGCAAAAAAGAAAAATAATAAAGGGCTATGAAAGGTAACCAGAAGATAAAAGAGAGGAAAAAAAAAGAGAGCGACGATCAGCCGTTTCATATCTCCCCATGAGACTCAGGAGAGACCCGGCCGAACCTTCTTTCCCTCCTTTGATATTCAAGAATCGCAAGAAGAAGATCTTTTCTCCCGAAATCAGGCCATAACGTTCTGGTAAAATAAAGTTCGGTGTAGGCCATCTGCCAGAGTAAAAAATTACTGATCCTCTCCTCCCCGCTCGTTCTGATCATCAAGTCAGGGTCAACCATGCCGCGGGTATAGAGATAAGATGAGAATAGATTTTCATCGAGTTCCTTGAGTAACCGGGTCCCTTTCTGGACATCTGCATTAAATTGATGAATCGCGTCGATAATCTCGGCTCTCCCCCCGTAACTCAATGCAATATTTAAAACCATTTTTTTATTGTTGCGGGTCGCTTCTTCCACTTTTTTAATCGATTGAATAACAGGCAAAGGGAGGTCTTCGATACGGCCAAGAGACTGAAAACGAATCTCATTTTTCATCAATGTGGGAAGTTCTCTTTTTAAATATTCTTCGAGCAGAAGCATGAGGGTTTTTATTTCAAGCGCCGGACGGTTCCAGTTTTCCTTTGAAAAAGCATAGATGGTCAATGCCTCAAGCCCCAGCTCGCGGCTGAGCGTGATCACACCCCTGACGGATTGGATCCCTTCCCGGTGCCCGGAAATCCGGTTTAACCCTTTCTTTTCCGCCCATCGTCCGTTGCCATCCATAATAATGGCAATATGCCTCGGCAGATTTCCCGCCTTCACAAAATCTAACAGTTCTTTTTCGGAGAGTTGTTCCATCGAGTTTTGTGAATTTTGATAAACCGTCATTTTCCCGCTATTCCTGAAGTTTTCCCGCAGATCCTGTCAGCCCTTCGATTAAATGATTAAAAGGCTTGTTGACCAATTCAACCTGAACCGCCTGATTGGGAAGTAATTTGATTTTAAATTCGTAAACAGGCTCGTTACTTTTCAAGACTTTACCGGAATCGTTCTTTGATTTAGAAAATGAGGGGATTAAAAAGCGGTTGGTATCGAGCAGAAACCGTGAAAACTCGTCCATCAAAACCAGATTGTTCTTCTCTGATTCTCCGGTTACCGCCACAGGAATTCTTGCGGAGCTGATCCTCACCCTGTCCCCTGCTTCTGGCGCCTGACCCGAAATAAGAAAGGTCCCTCCGCTTTCATTCTCTCCAATCGCATCGAGTTCGAACAGGCCGATCGTCTCTTCAAAACGCCCCATCTCTTCTTTAGTCCCCGGGTGATAAAAAGGTTCTCCGGGACGGAAAACCGTCAGGACCATCCCTTTTACCAAACCATTTTTTCCACCCAGATCGACTGTTCCCGAAGATCCGTTAATGTTTAACACGGTTCCTTCAAGCCTGGGGAAATAGGTTGAAAAAATTCTGGCCAGATCATCCAGTGAGAGAGCAGCGGTTTCAGCCCTGGGAATAGAGCCTGTTAAGGTTAAAAGAAGGGTAAATATTAAAATGGCGATGGGCTTAGGTTTCAAAAGATCCGTTCCCAGAAAGCGCTTCCTTGACACTTCTGAAATGCATGCTATATTAAAAACTAACCTCTAATCAAACGAAAACGCATTTTTAAGAAACATCGCAGTTAAGGAACATGACCGACCATCATCCTCTGAGATCCCCGGCGAGTGAAACGATCCCCGAAGCAAATTCCAAACTGGAATGGAAAATCGGTTTAGGGCTTTTTATTTTTTGTCTTCTGGGAATCCTGGTTAATCTGCTCGAATAACAAAAAAAATCCCCTGAAAAACAACCGTTCCCGGGGACAAAACGAGAGAGAAGAAGATTTAAAATCAGTGTTTACACTCGTAATTGGTGCCGCCGATCGACCCTTTCTCTATTTTTAAATATTCCGCAATCGCGGAGTCGGGCATCAGCTCATTGGAAATCACCGTCGAGATTCCTTTTGAGTTCAGGTCGGCCTTTAACCGGTCGCTGCATCCCCGGGCAATAGCCACTGAACAATCCCCGATAACTTCCATAACATTCTCATCAAAAAACTTCATCTGAGCGCTCAGAATTTCTTTATCCGCAACATCATAAACAATAAATGCCATCGGGTTATCCAGAGTGGCGCCTAAATCACTCCCGTCATCTGTTGCAATCGCTATTTTGGGCATAACATCATTCTCCTTTAATTTTTCAGGCCGGATATTTTTTATTTTTTACCTTTTTCACCCGGTTCAAACCGCAAAATCTCCGCATGAAGTCTCTATTTAGACTCTTTTTTCGGATATAAACCAACCTTAAACTACCTTAAATTTAACAAGAAATGACAAAAAATACAAGGATGAAGTACAAAAATAATTTGATTTCATTTTGATATTTCTTTTATAATTAAAAATTAATTGGAATTGAATACTTAATTCATGCCTTAATGAATATCTAACTCTCTCTTCAAACGCCAACTTAAGCGTTCACGAAACCGGTGAAAAGAAAGCCTTAATATTAAATGACTGAACACCTTCGCCATCTCCCCCTGTCACAGGGGTTATACAACCCTTCAAACGAGAAAGACTCCTGCGGAATCGGCTTTGCCGTTAATATCAAGGGCATTCCTTCCCATGGTATTATTTTAAAAGGGCTTGAAATCCTGAAAAACTTATCCCACCGCGGCGCGGTCGGAGGAGATCCCTTTACCGGAGACGGGGCGGGAATTCTTGTTCAGATTCCTCACGCCTTTTATAAGGAAGTCCGGATTAAAGGGACCATTAAACTCCCTGGGTCCGGATCGTACGGTATCGGCATGGCCTTTCTCCCTTCCGACGTGCTAGAAAGAATCCGGTGTGAAAAAATTATTGAGGAAACGGCCGCTCAAGAAGGCCAGCTTTTTCTCGGCTGGAGAGATGTTCCAACCGCTCCCGGGCACATCGGGCGGCTTGCCAGAGAAACCGCCCCCGTCATCCGCCAATTTTTCATCGAACGGCAAAACCTTCCGCAGGAAGAATTTGAGCGGAAACTTTATATTATCCGAAAGGAGATTGAGAACCTGATCTACTCCTGGATCAAAGGAGTTTTTTATATTCCTTCTCTTTCAGCTAAAACGATTGTTTACAAAGGGCTTCTCACCCCTGAACAGATCCCTTTGTTTTATCAGGATTTAAACGATCCGAAATTTACAAGCGCCCTGGCACTGGTCCATTCCCGTTTCAGCACCAATACTTTTCCCACATGGAACCTGGCTCATCCTTATCGTTATGTCTGTCACAATGGAGAGATCAATACCCTTAAAGGGAATATCAACTGGATGAAAGCCAGACAGGGGCGGTTATCTTCCGAGCTTTTTGGAGCGGACATCAACAAGCTTTTTCCGATTATCCGCGAAGGACAAAGCGATTCAGCCTGTTTCGATAATGTTTTGGAGTTTCTGGTCATGGGGGGCCGTTCTCTTCCCCATGCCATGATGATGTTGATTCCCGAAGCCTGGGCAGGAAACCCTGATATGGATCTTGACCGCCGGGGATTTTACGAATATCACGCCTCGATGATGGAGCCCTGGGATGGTCCGGCGGCCATGGCTTTTACAGATGGAAACCTGATAGGCGCCACGCTCGACCGCAACGGCCTCCGCCCCGCCCGGTATGTCGTCACAAAAGACCATCTTGCGATTTTAGCCTCTGAAGCCGGGGTCCTTCAGTTTAAACCTGAAGAAATCCTCTCCAAAGGGAGGCTTCAGCCGGGCAAGATGTTCCTGGTCGACACGGCTCAGGGACGGATCATTGACGACGAAGAGATCAAGGCCGACATCGTTAAACGGAAGCCCTATCGCCAGTGGGTTGCTAACAACCGGATTTCCATCGACGACCTTCCTGAACCGATCAACGTCTATCAACCCGACACAGAAACCATTCGGAAGCGGCAAAAGGTTTTTGGTTATACCCTCGAAGACCTGAAATTATTAATGGCTCCCATGGCCATCACCGGAGAAGAAGCGATCGGCTCAATGGGGACCGACACCCCTCTGGCCGTTCTTTCCGAAAAACCTCAACTCCTTTTTAACTACTTCCAGCAGCTTTTTGCCCAGGTAACCAACCCTCCGATTGATCCGATCCGCGAACAGCTGGTCATGTCTCTATCGACAAACATCGGACCCAAATCAAATCTTTTGGGTGAGACTCCCGAACATTGTCGAAGGATTAAGGTAGGTCAACCGATTTTAACCAACTCCGATCTTGAAAAAATCCGGTCGATCGCAGATGGTCATTTTAAGTCGAAAACTTTAAAAACCCTTTTTCCGGTTGACGATGGACCGGACGGACTGGCAAAAGCCATCGACCGGCTCTGCCGCGAAGCGGCGGATGCCATCAAG
>JACQBY010000113.1 GCA_016201875.1 Nitrospirota bacterium | reverse complement strand
ATCTATGATCATCCGGCAAACCCCTTTGTCTACGACTTTTTGGGCAGAGTCAACCTTTTTCATGGCCGTGTCCATAAAGGGCGGGTTCATATTGGAGAGGTGGACCTGGATGCGCCTCAACATTCGGATACCCGTGATGAGCCAGCCATTGCCTATGTCCGGCCTCATGATATTGAGTTGAACCGGATTCCAAGTGATAAAGGGGACATCCAGGCCAGGGTGGATGAAGTGTTCGCCATCGGCCCGTCAGTCCGCCTGGAGCTGGTTCGTACCGATGGAGGGGGCCGGATTGAAGCGGAACTGACCCGGGAGCGTTATAATGAGATGAAATTTCTTGAAGGGGAACAGATATTCATTAACTTCCGAAATCCCCGTGTCTTTCTTCAGGATGGCGGAGGAATTTAAAGGTTTTGTTGCTCAAGCGGATGGAAGGTTTAATTTAATACCAATTTCCCCGAGCTGTTTCGGGTCGACGGGCGAAGGGGCGTCGGTCATCAGACAACTCCCTTTTTGAGTTTTTGGAAAGGCGATTACGTCGCGGATAGAAGACATTCCCGTTAATAACATGGTCAGACGGTCCAGGCCAAAGGCAATTCCCCCATGCGGCGGGGCGCCATACTGGAGCGCTTCGAGCAAAAAGCCGAATTTTTTCGAGGCTTCTTCCGGAGAGATCCCCAGGAGTGAAAATATCTTTTGCTGGAGCTCGCTCCGGTGAATCCGGATGCTCCCCCCCCCGACTTCGGTTCCGTTTAAAACCATATCATACGCTTTGGCCCTGGCTTTTAAAGGGTCGGACTCCAGAAGAGGAAGGTCTTCGTCCATCGGCGCGGTAAACGGATGATGGATCGCCACGTACCTCTTTTCTGCGGGGTCAAACTCAAGGAGAGGAAAATCGGTCACCCAGAGAAAATGATAGATATCCGGTTTGATCAGATTGAGACGGTGTGCAATGGAAAGGCGGAGCGCCCCGAGGGTCTTATAGACCACCGGCGGAGAGTCGGCAATAAAAAGGAGGAAATCTCCCGGTTGGCCCTCAAATCTTTTAATGAGTTCGGCCTGCAGAGGTTCCGCGAAAAATTTGGCAATCGGCGACTCGACCCCTTTTTCAGTCACTTTCATCCAGGCCATCCCCTTTGCCCCATGCACTTTGGCCTCTTCGGTCAGGTCATCAATCTCTTTCCTCGACATTCCGGCCAGCCCTTTGGCGTTTAATCCTCTGACCTCCCCTTTTTTACCCAGGACGTCTTTAAAGACCTTAAAATCAGAAGCCAGCGCGATGGAAGAGATCTCCTTTAATTCGAGCCCGAACCGCGTGTCGGGCTTATCCGAACCGAAACGGTCCATCGCTTCCTGGTAAGGGAGCCGGGGGAAGGGAAGAGGGAGGTCAATTGCTTTGACCTCCTTGACTATTTTAGCGATCATACGCTCCATGAGGGCCATAATGTCTTCCCGTTCAATGAAAGACATTTCGAGATCGATCTGGGTAAACTCCGGCTGGCGGTCTGATCGTAAATCTTCGTCTCGGAAACATTTCACAATTTGGTAATAGCGGTCAAACCCGGAAACCATTAAAATCTGTTTAAAAAGCTGTGGAGACTGGGGGAGGGCAAAAAACGACCCGGGATTCAGCCGGCTCGGCACCAAAAAGTCTCTGGCCCCTTCGGGGGTGCTTTTGGTCAGGAACGGGGTCTCAATATCGAGAAACCCCTGTTCATCGAGAAAGTTCCGGGTTATCCGTGAAATCCGGTGCCGGGTCTTAAGGTTTTCCTGCATTTCTGTCCGTCTCAGATCGAGATACCGGTGCTGCAGGCGGACGATTTCAGAAGTCGTTTCGTTTTCTTTTTCAATTGAAAAAGGAGGGGTTTTCGAGGAATTCAAGACCTCGATCTCGGTAGCATGAACTTCGACGGCACCGGTGGCGAGATGGGGGTTTTCCGTCCCGCCCGGCCGGGCGACCACCTCGCCCATAATCGCCATCACAAACTCATTCCGGAGCTCTTTTGATCGTTCATGCACCCCTTTTTCTTTGGGATCAATGACCACCTGAACGACCCCCTCCCGGTCGCGCAGATCGATAAAGATCAGGCCGCCATGATCGCGCCGGCGATGGATCCATCCCATCAGAACGACCTTTTGTCCGATATCTTTTTTTCCGACCTGGCCGCAGTAATGTGTTCTTTTCAATGTTTCCCCGCTGATCCAGGAGAAATCTCCTTGAAACATCTCATGGATTTTTTAAATATTTATTGATTGGCCGCTTTTGGCGTTTTAGAAGAAAGCGCAGACGATGGGCGGATAAACGTTTTTAACCGTTTAACTTCCAACGAATCGAGAAACCGGTATTTTCCGGGGGGGACACTCTGGAGATCCAAAAAGGCATAGCGGACCCGCTTGATTTTTAAGACGGGATGTTTGAGCTTAAAAAGCATTTTTTTTATCTGGCGGTTTTTCCCTTCGTGGATAATCATCTCAATCCAAGAATTTTCTTCTGTCTTCCCCAGCTTTTTCACCTTTGCCGGAGCGGTTTTTTTCCCGAGAAGCATGACCCCTTCTTCAAGTTTTTCAATCTGTTCGTCTTCTAAAACACCCTTCACCTTCACTTGATAGGTTTTTTGAATTTCACGCTTCGGGTGCATCAGGCCATTCGCCAGATCGCCGTCATTGGTCAATAAAAGCAACCCTTCGGTATCATAATCGAGCCGTCCCACAGGGTAAACTCTCCCCTTCACCCCTTTTAAAAGAGATAAAACGGTCGGCCTTCCTTCAGGATCCTTTAACGACGTAATAGTGTTCTTCGGTTTGTTTAATAAAATATAAACCTTTGTCTGCTGAGGATTGATCAGTTTGCCATCGACTTTAATATGGTCTTTTTCACCGTCGGCTTTGGCGCCAAGTTCGGCCACCACTTTTCCATTAAGGGTCACTCTCCCCTCAAGGATATACTCTTCGGCTTTTCGCCTGGAAACAATGCCCGCGGTAGAAATAATTTTTTGAATCCGCTCTAACACTTCTAAATCCCCTTCTTTCAAATACTCAAATACCGCTTATGAATTCTGCTCAAAAACTCCAGAGGCAAGGCCGCAGTTCCGAAGATAACCGAGGCGTACATTATTGATACGTTGAGGGAATCTGAGGAACGAGAACGCAGCATGTGGAGATTTTTCAGCAGAATTACTCCCATTCGATGGTGGCGGGGGGCTTCGAGCTAACATCATAAACCACGCGGTTCACCCCTTTAACTTCATTGATAATCCTGTTGGACAGGTTCGAGAGCGCCTCGTAGGGCAACCGGACCCAATCGGCCGTCATTCCGTCTAAACTGGTCACCGCCCGGATAGCCAGAACATTCTCGTATGTTCTTTCGTCTCCCATTACCCCGACAGTTTTGATAGGGAGGAGAACGCCGAACGACTGCCAGATGGTTTTATAAATCGGAAACTTCTGCAACTCTTCACTGACGATGGCATCGGCATTCCGGAGAATTTCAAGCCGGTTTTTGGTCACCTCGCCAATAATACGAACGGCCAGGCCCGGACCGGGGAAAGGCTGTCTCCAGAGAATCTCGGGGGGAACACCCAGTTCTTGCCCCAGTTTTCTCACTTCGTCTTTAAAAAGCTCTCTCAAGGGCTCTATCATTTTAAATTTCATCTTTTTAGGGAGCCCCCCCACGTTATGATGGGTCTTTATTTTAGCGGATGGGCCTCCTTTAAACGAAACGCTTTCAATCACATCGGGGTAGAGGGTCCCCTGAACGAGATATTTAACCTTTCCCACTTTTTTAATCTTTTTGGCTTCCTTTTCAAACACTTTAATAAACTCATTACCGATAATTTTCCGTTTCTTTTCCGGATCGATCACTTTTTTAAGTTTGGAGAGGAAGCTTTTTGAGGCATCTACATAATGGAGGTTAAATTTTAACTGATTTCTATAGGTATCTAAAACCCGTTCGGCTTCCCTTTTTCGCAAAAGGCCGTTATTGACAAAAATGCAGGTCAACTGGCTCCCGATCGCTTCATGAACAATCGTCGCCGCAACCGTAGAATCGACTCCGCCGCTTAAGGCGCAAATAACATGATCTCCGCCCACCAGCCCTTTGATTTCCCGGGAAATTTTTTGATGAAATGAAGAGATGGTCCAGCTGGGGGAGCACTGGCAGATCCCATGGACAAAATTCTGGATAATTTTCATCCCCATCGGGGTATGGACCACTTCGGGATGAAACTGGATGCCATAAAAACGTCTCTTCGCATCTTTCATCGCGGCAATCGGCGAGTTTTCGGTATGCCCCGATTTGATAAACCCCGGAGGCATTTTTTCAATTTTATCCCCATGGCTCATCCAGACGGTAATCACCGAAGAAAGGGTAAACGTGGTAATATCCTTAAACAGATCGGAGCTGTCGTCAATAAACATATCTGACTTGCCGAATTCCCTTTTCTCGGCTTTTGCGACTTCGCCATGCAGGATTTTGGTCATTAATTGCATACCGTAACAGATTCCGAGAACCGGAATTTTCATATCAAAGATCCGTTTATCGCAAACAGGGGCTTTGCTCGTGTAAACACTCGCCGGCCCGCCCGATAAAATAATTCCCTTTGGCTGGAACTCCTTGATCTTCATATAAGGGGTATGATAGGGGAAGATTTCGCAATAGACATTATTTTCTCGGATTCTTCGGGCGATCAGCTGGGTATATTGCGACCCAAAATCAAGGATGATGATTTTTTCTTTATCCTCGTGCATTAATTTTCCCAATCCCTTCGATAGTTTGGCGCTTCTTTGGTAATAATGACATCATGCGCATGGCTCTCTCTTAATCCCGCCTGCGTCAGGCGGATGAACTTTGCTCTGCTCCTCAAGGCTTCGATATGTTCACATCCGCAGTAGCCCATTCCAGCCCTGAGACCTCCGACCAACTGATAAACAATGGCCGAAAGGGTCCCTTTATAAGGGACGCGCCCTTCGATCCCTTCGGGGACCAATTTGTTTTCCGTTTCGCCTTCCTGAAAATATCTGTCCCGTCCGCCTCTCTGCATGGCGCCCAGAGAGCCCATCCCCCGGTAAATCTTATAGCTTCTCCCCTGATAGATCACCGTTTCGCCGGGAGACTCTTCCGTCCCGGCAAACATTCCGCCGATCATCACAGAATGGGCCCCGGCGGCAAGCGCCTTGGGGATATCTCCCGAAAATTTTATTCCCCCATCGGCAATCACAGGAACCTTTGCCTTTTTTGCGGCCTCAACCACCTTAACGATAGCGGTAATCTGAGGCACACCGGCCCCGGCAACAATCCGGGTGGTGCAGATTGAGCCCGGTCCCACGCCAACTTTGATGCCATTGACCCCGGCCTTGATCAACGCTTCCGCCGCTTCACCGGTTGCCACATTTCCTCCGATGATCTCTAATTTTGGATATTTTCTCCGAATCCCTTTCACCGTATCGAGCACCGATTGGGCATGGCCATGGGCCGTATCGACGATCACCACATCGACGCCGGCTTTAACCAGCGCATCGACTCTCTCCATCGAGTCTCTTCCCACTCCGGCGGCGGCGCCAACCCTTAACCGGCCCAACTTGTCTTTGCACGAATTGGGATAGGTAATCTGTTTTTCAATGTCTTTTATCGTAATAAGCCCTTTTAATTCAAATTTTTTATTGATAACAGGGAGCTTTTCGATCCGGTTTTTCTGGAGGGTCTCTCTCGCTTCTTCAAGAGTGGTCCCCTCGGGGGCGGTAATTAAATTTTCCTTCGTCATCACGTCGGAAACTTTTAAATTCATTTTTTTCTCAAACCGGAGGTCCCGGTTCGTTATAATGCCAACCAGTTTATTATTATGGGTAACCGGAATACCTGAAATATGGTACTGAGACATGAGTGCAAGGGCATCTCCGATTTTTTGTTCGGGAGAAATCGTAATCGGGTTAATGATCATCCCGCTTTCCGATTTTTTGACCTGCTCGACCTCGGCCGCCTGTTCTTTAATCGAAAAAGCACGGTGGATAATCCCGATACCCCCTTCTCTCGCCAGAGCAATGGCAAGGCGGGACTCGGTCACCGTATCCATCGCGGCGCTGACAATCGGAATATTTAACGAAATATTTTGCGTCAGTAAAGTGCGGGTGCTAACATCTTTGGGGAGGACATTGGAATAAGCGGGAATCAGTAACACATCATCAAAAGTTAACCCTGTTTCGATCTCTTTATTATTCATTTTAAGTCTTTCAAAAAACGGATCAATTAATGTAAAACCGATTGATTTTTAAAGAAAAATAAATATCTGACCGGCCAATGTTGGATAGATTATATTTTATCAAGTGTAACAAAGTAGAAAAAAGAGGTCAAGAAAAACATTTTCTTTAAGAATTTCATAGACTTTGAAAGGTTTTAATTGACAAAAAATGATGAAAAGTCTACTATCTTTATCGCCTTTGAAAGCTCTGAATAAAACTTTCAGAGCTTTTTTATTTACCGAATAAATCAGGAAAAACAATGTCTACACTGGTAGTCGTCGGCGCCCAATGGGGCGACGAAGGAAAAGGGAAAATCGTCGATATCTTATCGGAAGAAGCCGATATGATCGTCCGGTTTGCCGGGGGGCATAATGCCGGCCATACGGTCATGGTGGATGATGAGACCTTCATCCTCCATCTGATCCCCTCGGGAATTCTCCATAAAGGGAAAATCTGCATCATTGCCAACGGGGTCGTCTTCGACCCGGCGGCCTTTCTTGAAGAAAAAGAAACCCTGCGTAAGAGAGGGGTAGAAGTTTCAAAGAACCTCTGGGTTAGCAAAAACGCCCACCTGATCATGCCCTATCACCGGGCCATCGACCGTGAAAGCGAAAACCTCAAAGGAACCCGCAAAATCGGGACTACCGGCAGAGGGATCGGTCCGAGCTATGCCGATAAAATCTCCCGAATCGGCATTCGGATCTCAGACCTGCTGGATAAAACCATTTTTGGAGAAAAGCTCAAAGCCAACCTGACCGAAATGAATTTCTTCCTGGAACATCTCTATAAAGCCAAAGGGTTTGAGTTTAACGAGGTCTATCAGGAATATATTCAATACGCCGCACAGATATCCGAACATGCCACTGATACTTACCTCATGATTCACCAGGCGATACAGGCCAAAAAGAAAATTCTATTTGAAGGTGCCCAGGGGACCCATCTCGATATCGACCATGGAACCTACCCGTTTGTCACCTCCTCTACCGCCACCGCCGGAGGGGCCTGCACAGGCGCCGGCGTCGGCCCGACATCCATCAACAAAGTGATGGGAGTTGCAAAAGCTTATTCGACCAGAGTCGGAAGCGGACCTTTTCCCACCGAAATCCAGGGGCCGGAGGGGACCAATTTACGCGACCTGGGAAAAGAATTCGGCTCCACAACCGGAAGAGCCCGGCGATGCGGCTGGTTTGACGTTTTAAACATTAAATACGCAGTGATGGTCAACGGGCTATCGAGCCTGGCCATTACCAAGCTCGATGTTTTAGATACATTTGAATCGATTCCGGTCTGTACGGCCTATAAGCACCGTGGAAAAATTTACAAAGAGATGCCGACGGAGTCGGCCATTTTAAGCGAAGCGGAACCGGTCTATGAAATCCTCCCCGGCTGGAAACAATCGACGGTGGGAGTCACAGATTTCAATAAACTCCCCCGGCAGGCTCAGACCTATTTGAAAAAAATAGAAGAATGGTGCCAGTGTAAAATCGACATGATCTCCACCGGGTCCAAGCGGAATGAAACAATTTTTGTCAAAAATCCTTTCAGCTTGACTTAAAATAGCTCTTTTGTTACATTAAACCTCTTGTTTTTGAGCCGCTAGCTCAGTTGGTAGAGCACCGCCCTTTTAAGGCGGGTGTCGTTGGTTCGAATCCAACGCGGCTCACTATTTTATTTGGGGGCCCATCCGGTTTTGCAAATAATCTTTTAGATTTGCAAAAGCCTCCGATGCCCCCAAGCCCCGACCTCGCCCAGGCAAAGCCAGTTGCGAGGTCCAATTTAAATTGCGTGGCTTTTGAGTCCCCATCGTCTAGCCCGGCCTAGGACATCGCCCTTTCACGGCGGTAACACGAGTTCAAATCTCGTTGGGGACATCAATTAAATCAAGGGGTTAGCAAGTCAGCTAACTCCTTTTTTTTCGACTAGTACCGATTTAGTACTGAGATAATAGGTCTCCAAAATCTTCACAGCATTTGTGAGATTTTCTTGTCCTATATGTGCATATCTCATGGTCATTCTAGTGTCTTTGTGCCCCATTAAATCCGCAAGGGTGTGTATATCTGTTTTTGCCTGCCTATGCCAAGATGCAAAGCAGTGACGCAGGTCATGCCAGCGAAAGTTCGTGATTTCAGCATGGGCAAGTGCTTTTTTAAACCCCCTCTGCACTTCCAATTTATAGAGCGGACGATTGTGCCTCATAAAGATAAATTGATCACTAAGTCCATTCTGTTTCACCTTAGTTTTCAATATCTCAAAGACTGCCTCAGAAATTGGAATTACCAAAGGCTCACCATTTTTAGTATTATCCTCATCGATGGTGATGGTTCGATTAAAAAGGTTAACTTGACCTCCTTTCAAATTAATGAGGTTTGATAACCTTAGCCCTGTCCATGCTGCCACCATTACTATTTCCCTGATCCACTCATCACAGGCTGAAAGGACTTTATGGTATTCCTCAAATGAAAGATACCTGACCCGTTTGCTGTCCGCCTTCGGTTCCATTTCAACATGAGGAACATCTTTTATCCACTGCCAGCGTTTCTTTGCTAGGTTCAACATCCGCTTAAGAATGTTGAGTTGACGGTTAATCGTTGCTGGCTTAACTCCTTCTGATTCCCTGAATTCTTTAAAATCATCAATCAAAGGAGTGTCAATTTTTGAAACGAGGTAAGAACCAAAGAACTTTTTTACCTGGTTGAAATAGCTTTGTGAACTCTTCCAGCCTTTGAGCTTTTTAACTTCTCGCAGTTCATATTTTTGTGCAAGTTCAGTGAAAGTTCTTTTACTCCCCTCTTCCGGGTCAAAAAATTTTCCCTCTTCTAATTCAAGGTGCCATTGACTATAAATCTTTTCAGCCAGTTTTTTATTCCGTGTTCCCGTCGATCTTTTAAACCTGACTCCGTCCAAGGTTTTTTGCATATGATATATTTCCCCCTGTTTATACAAGCCCATTTTTTTTCTCTCCTTTCCGAAGGGCTTGATCTCAGGCGATTTTTCATTTTTCAGTATTAACATATCGCCCTGCAACGAAATTATCAAGATCAAAAGGACTGACTTTTTTCTCTTCTAACCAACGGTCGATTTCAGTTTTTTCAAATCTTACCAATCGCCCAATCTTCAAATAAGGGATTTCTTTTTGGCCAATCCATCCATATAATGTTTTAACCTTCACATTGAGATATAAAGATAACTCGGAAACCGACATCAAATTTCTATTTTCCATTCAATACCCCCAGACACTTTTCTTAATTTTCATATTTTATTTTGGTTAATTTGCTTTCTTTTTTAATCCTAACTTTTTGATGTGCCGGGCTACAGTTCGGCAGGATATTGTTCTGACACGATTTTAGCCAAGTAGGAAATTTTGCATTACTCATTTTTAGAAAGTGCAATTCACATGCCTGTTTGTTAGCTCGAGGTATGTGAAAAATGGAAACATTTGCAAAAAATCATTGAGAATTGGCCAAAAAAAGCTGAAAAAAGAATTAATTTTGGCTTTTACCGTATTTAACCGCGACTTTTTGGACAAAAAATTAAATTCGATATGTTTTAAGAGATGCCCAGGTGTAAATTCTTAAAGATCCAGAAAGGGAAGGTGTAAAGATTAAAGAATTTGGATGGCTGATTGTGTAAATTCTCTGCGCTTGGGACGTTATAGGTGTAAAATTTGAACGGTCAGGCGGGCAACGTGTGTAAATTTTTATGGTTAGTCCTTTTGATGGTGTAAATTTTAAGAGTTAGAGGTCACATTTAAATCACGATCACTTTTCGGTGAGATCTGAAAATCGGCAGGGGCCCTATCATTCCAATATGGAACCTTGTTTGACTCTACCGTAGCTCTATCCATAGACCCAGTTTTATCCGGTCTCATACAAAGCGTTTTTCGTTAATGGCCAATCTGATCCTTACAATTTATATGTAGAACCGAAATGGAAGTGGGGGCAGGTCGCTTCGCATTGGGGCCGCTGTGAGAATCTCACCAACTGCGTCAGCAAATCTGAGTGTAACTGGCTCGCCATCACCGAAAATGCAGGCATTGTAGTTCAATTTGGTCAGCATAAGAACGTCTCTAAGTACTACATCCAGGTCAGCCTCTCCTCGCATGATCTGGATTGAGAGCGGATTTGGAATCTCTCGCCCGGAATATGTTTGTAGGCGGGGAACAAAACCCTTTGACCATAGAAAACCGGTACGCTCACCCACTTTCCTGGCCAGGCCTCTCGGAACGGTTGTATCTCCCATTCTATACAGTTTCAGTCTCGAATCATTCCGAATTCGGATGCATACCACTTTAGAACCCTTCGGTAACGCATCGCTAAACCCCTCCCATTCTTCCTGCGAAAAGCTGGTCTTGCCGTGAATGAATATCTCAATCGGCGCTTTTCCGCCGTGTGATAACTGATAAGACGAAAGCACTAGTGCCAGAAGGTTTTTCGCCTCCTCCCGTGGTAAGTTAAATGTCTTGGTGTCCTGAGAGTACCACGGCCCCGCCGCCCCACGGAATACAACACCATCTCCAGAGTCAAGAAACATCTGTGCGCCAACACAGGCGTGCGACGGAGTCAGGCCGGTATCATCGCGCTTGAAAACAATGCCGACGTAGCAGACACCAGGTCTTGGTGATCCCAACCTCCAAGGTTGTCCACCTGCCTTGTAAAACGTCGATGTCGCAAGATTCCAGGCAACTCTTGCGGGGTCCTCCAAGCGCCGAAGAAGCTGACCGTCGCTTTTAATGAACTCCTCTGGCGCAATCGTCGTTTCTCTTAGAATCTGCACGACCGCACGGTGCTCTAGTAGGCGTGCCTTTAGCTGATTATGGAAGTTTTTCTCAAAGCGATATACTTCGGCCGCTTCGTTTACCTCTTGGAAAAGAGATGGGGCCCGGAAAAGCCGATGGGCTTCCTTCGTCGTCATCGATATTGCAGAGTCAACCTTTTCGTCTTGAGCCAGTTTTGACTGCGGGCGGCCAAGTCGATAGACCTCCTCAGGGATGACTATCATCCATAGATCTACGGGAGTATCGCTTTGCTCGCGATTGTAGTGCATAATCGGCTCCGCATACAGCGAGACTGTCTGGTAGATTGCTTGGTGCCGGTCGGTCTGTTTTATAGTGCCTAGTAGCTCCGCCTCATCGACGCGTAAACTCGCGAGTGGCTGGGCAGGCCAACGTGTTTCGAAGATTGCCTCGAACCCTGGGAAGATCGTGTGTTTTGGATCACCGGATTTTTCAGGATTAATCCTTCTTGAAATCTTTTTGACCCATTTATCATATCGGCTAGCGCCCTTATCCGTGGCGATCAGCCCAATCCGCAATGCGCCGCCTCTTAATGGATTATGGTGTGGCCCGAAAAGGAGTAATCCATCCTTCGGATAACTTGCACATTGCCCCAACCCGAAACGCAGCTCTGGCTCGTCCAAAAAGAGAAGTCGATCCATTTTTGTCACGGTTCCTCCTCTGACACGACTTCGCTCTCGTCCCACTTTTCTTCGTCATCAATCTCGCTGAGGTCATCGACCTCTTTATCGACGATGATCTCCTCCTCGTTTGCCTGATTCGACGTGTCGGTCAACCTAACGGGAGAAATGAATATGAAAGGAGATGCTCCCAGTTCGATATAACGTTCGCCACCAACGGCAAGGCGAATATAATCATTTCCTTGAGAGAGGTATGTGAGCAGTGCCCTCTGGAAATCCCTCCAGCGGGGATTCCACCAGTTTTTGCAGAAGCTCCGACGCAACCGGTGCATCCGAGCCTCCGAACTGATCAACGCACCTGAATCCTCGGAAAATAAGACATGTGCCTGAAGTTCAATCCTCCTAATGTTACCAAGAATAGGTTTCATACTGACGCCATAATGCCAAGTTATTTTAAATTTTTCGCTGTGACCAACGAGTTGCTTCCTGTGCTTCTTTTTATTCTCATCGAAAAACCAGAAGAAATCCTTTTGCATCAAACTCTTTGGAACGAACCAGACAGTCTTCCGGCTTGCAAGTTCCGTTCGCCTCAATTTCGCCTGTTCCATTGCAAGGTCCCAAGCCTGCCGGATCAGGAATAAAACACGATCATGTGCCTCGGCGGGAGTCACTTTCCGGTCGAAACCTACGTTCCCGGTAAGCAGATCTTCTGTGGAGTAGGCGCTACCGAGCTTTAACGGCACTTGGTCTTTAAAGAGGTCAATTAACATGTTTCGTGGAGCAAAGCCAACGACATGCGTTCCGTGTTCGAACCAGGGGATCCTTCGATTCTTTTCGGTTACTGGTATTGGATTGACCTGCGGTGGTTTCGTGGTGATTTCCACCGCCAACGGTAGTGACACAATCGGTATCCAACTCGATTCAAGGCGTTCTTCTTGAACTTTGAGTTCTATCGGAGCAGGTAGACCGGCCTTCCACCATAGTGACGCTTGAGCCGCATCCGGCTCGGAAGCATGGGATATCTTCGCATCTTGTAAGGTTTCGATTAATTGTGTGAGACCCCCGAACCAATCACGATAAAAGTCGAGGATGTTCTTGCCTGAAAAAAGAATCGTCACATCGTCGAAGTTGAATTCGTCTATCCGTATCGGAATTACAAATCCTGGGTTCTTCTTTTCAAGGTTCGACGCAAGAGTCCATTCTTTCTTAACCCCATCCTTTCCGTGGGATTCCTTCGATATAATCGCGATGAACCGAGTCGTTTCTTCCCGGATCGCACGTTCTATCTTATCCCAAGTGATATCTCCTCCTTTCAGGCGCTCCAGGTCGTACCAGACGTCATATCCAGCAAGTGTAAGTTTTGCTCCCAACCAACGGGTAAAGTCGTTATCCTCGGGAGTTGCATGGCTCAAAAAGACTGATTGCTTTGCGCTCATTAAATCCTGTTACTCTGTCTTGAACGTCCGTAACGGATGAGACAGTAATCTGTATTACGAACCCGTATTTAAAGTTGCAACGAGCACGTGATATAATGTTCGTACATATAAGGCGGACGAGCAATGCCCCGTCCGCCTGCGTATTCCGGACCAAAGTTACCACTGATTCCGGTTTCAAACTTACCACCTGTTCCGGAGCAAGTCTACCACTCATTCCGGGCATTTCTATCAGTTATTTTTTGAGAAAATAGACGCTGGATAACCAAACCCTGTAGCATGGCTCCTTTTAATTACAGGAGACATCTACATGACGATGACGAAGCGATAGCAGTGGATAACACAAACCCAAAGGATTAAATTTAAACAAATGATCAAATTGATTTATTCTCTAAACCTCAAACCCTAATCCACTTCTAAAAACCTCTTATTTACCCTTTTTATTGAGAGGAGGCTTACTGCGGGCAATAACTCTAGCCTCTTTTTCTGCTGCGTCGGAGATTCTTGACATTTGCTCGATCTGAACTTTCCTGCCCGGAATCGGGTCTTTTGACCCAGGAAGGTGTTCCAACAGTCGTTCTTGAACTCGACCCTTCTTTGCAATGCCAACATATTTAGTGTCTGAACGAAAATGCAGAAAACCCTTGATAGTCCGTGTAGAAAACGAATTTATGCACCTGAAGATAACCGTTTTCAGTTGAGAAACATATAGTCGTATGTTAAAATGACCGCGCTATT